>JAITKH010000395.1 GCA_031278535.1 Planctomycetota bacterium
CTTGAATTCTGGCGCTTCCGTCGCCGACAGCGCGGCGGATGTCGTACCTCCCGACGTCAAGCAGGCCGCCGCCAAGGAAGAGCTCCCGGACGGCTTCAATTATTACGATTTCAAGAAACCCGAGCGCGTTTCGCCCGATCAGATCCGTTCCATCCAGATGATGCACGAGTTGCTGGCCCGCAAGTTGCAGGCCAGCCTTTCGGCCTACCTCAGGACCATCGTCGACGTGAAACTTTCGACGGTGGAGCAGCTTACGTACAACGAATTCCTGATGAGCCTGCCCAATCCCACCTGCTTCAACCTCCTCAGGTGCGATCCTCTGGACGGATCGATGGTGCTGGAAATCAACCCGTCCATCGTCTATCCCATCCTCGACAAGCTTCTGGGCGGCGGCCATGGCGCCGCACATATCCCGGATCGGGAAATGTCGGACATTGAATGGCGCCTCATCAGCCATCTCACCACCGAGACGGTCGGCTTTCTCCGCGAATGCTGGAAACCGATCGTGGATATCGACTTCATGGTCGCGGGACGGGAAACCAATCCGCATCTTATGCAAATCGTGCCCCCCAACGAAGTGGTCATCCTGGTCTGTTTCGACATCAAGATGGGGGATGCGAGCGGGATGCTCAACCTCTGCATTCCCTTCCCCGTCATCGAAGCGAAGATCAGCGATTTTTCCACCATCCAGACGTGGTTCCAGACCAAGCGCACCATGGACGCCGCCATGGAGAACGCGAACCTGAACGAGGGCGTGAAGTCCGCCATGCTCGAAGCCGTCGTCTATGTCGCCAAGTCGCGCATAACGCTCCGGGAACTTCTGGCCCTCAGGCCGGGGGATTTGCTCCTGACCAGGAAGAACGCGGGCGATTCGCTTATGCTTACCATCGCCGGACGACCCAAGTTCTGGGTCTTTCCCGGCCAGCACCGGCATTACAAGGCGGTGCGGGTGGACCGGGAAACGGCAATCGACGACGAATTGTGAGGGAGACGACGCCATGGCTGACGAGAATCGGGGGACGCCGATCCTCAAGACCAATTTCCTGCTGTTCTGCCTGTACGTGATGTTTTACATCACGCTCCGGGGCAACGGAGAAATCGTCCATCAGGAAGCGGCATTCCAAAACAGGGGTTCCATCGACCGGATAACCATCGTGGGATCGGAACAGACGATTCCCCGCTGGCGGCGCCAGGCCTACCGGGTGTTCTTTTCCCCCCTGATGGTGGCGGAGGAAGAAGGGCGCCGCCTGTTTGCCGAAAGTCGCAATCTCATGGACGCCGGACTCGCCGGGTCGAGGTGACGCGAAACCGGCTGGAGCCTTGAAAAACACCATGACATCGGATCTCATCCATCCGGAAATAGTCAAAAAGGGCGAAGCCATAGCCAAGGCGCTCATGGAGGGCGGCTCGGCCGGTTGGTCGACGCTCCTCAGCAAGAATGTCGACTATGCCATCGTCGCCGGCGACTTCGGCAGGCCGGACGAGGTGGTGAAGCCGGCCGACATTTCCGACGCCGTGATCACCAGCGTGGACTGGTCCGGCGACACCTCGGGAAAGGTGCATCTCCTGATGCCGGCCGCCGGCGCCCGGGAGGTGGTCGCCCATTTCCTGTCGTTGATGCTCGGGGGCGATCCCGATCCGGCCACCGTCACATTTGACGCCGAGGGCATGGACGCCTATTCCGAGGCGGCCAACAGCTATTTTGGGCAGGGGTCGCAACAGGCCAGGAGCGAGATCGGCGGAAACATCAAGACGACGGTGACGGGATCGAAAGCCGTCGATTTTTCCAAAACCTCCCCAGGCGAAATTTTCGGAAAAGACGAATATTACTGCGCCAAGGTCAAGGTTACCATCGAGGGGCGTCCGCCGTTCGCTCCGGAACTCCTGATTTCCCAGTCCGTCACCGGCATCGCTGCGGCGGCCGAACCGGAGGCGGAGGCGGAGCGGGAGGGGGCGGAAGCGGCCGGAAAACTCGGGATCGATCCCGCCAATCTCGCCATAGCCATGAAAATCAGGCTGCCGGTGATTGTCAGCGTCGCCTCCAAGAGAATGCGCATGGAGGATATCCAGAATATCTGTCCCGGCACCATCATCGAATTCAAGGACAATACGTTTGGGGAAAATCTCGATGTCATGGTCGGCACGGTCAAGGTGGCCACGGCTGAAGCGGTGACCACCAACCAGCGTTTCGGCGTACAGATACGTTCGCTTGTCGATCCCCACGTCGCGATCAGGAATTAGGCATGTTCCGTCTCAGGGTGGATGATTCCTTTGCCGCCGCGCACCAGTTGCGCGGCTATCGGGGAAAGTGCGAGAAGCTGCACGGACATAATTGGCGGGTTGAGCTTCGAGTCGAGGGAGAGCGGCTGGACAAGCTGGGGATGCTCATGGATTTTGGCCTTCTCAAAGGCATTCTCGGAAGGGAGCTGGAACGGCTGGATCACCGTTTCCTGAACGAAACGCCGCCCTTTGACCGCATCAATCCCACCTCCGAAAATTTGGCCCGGCATCTTTTCGGCGCCGTCGGCGGCGGGTTGCCCAAAGGCATCCGGGTGGCCTCGGTCACGGTTTGGGAATCGGATCGATGCGCCGCCGTCTGCTACGAAGGCGATCCCGCCTATGAGTAAGGGGAAACGCGGCCGGAAGAGACGCGCCGATCGGAGAAAGAGCGCCGGCCGCGGGAATGGCGGAGCGCCGGGAACGATCGGCAGCGATTGGCGCGGGCGGATGTGGACAATCCTGGCCGGCGCTGTCCTCGTTCTGTTCGTCGTCCTGATTCTTGCGTTGCTGGAAAATGTCAAAGAGGAATTGCGGCTGCCGTGAGCGAAATGAAAAGAATCGCACTTTTCGACACCACCCTCCGGGACGGCGAGCAGGCCGCCCACGTCAATTTGAATGCGGCCGAGAAACTGCAGGTCGCGCGGCAGCTCGAGGCCATGCGGATAGACGTGATCGAAGCCGGTTTTCCCGCTTCCTCTCCCGGCGATTTCGCCTGCGTCAGGGCGGTGGCGGGCGAAGTGCGCGGCGTCGCCGTCGCCGCCCTGGCCCGGGCGCGCGAGGACGACATCCGGCGGGCAGCCGAAGCGTTGGAAGGGGCGGTGCGCCCCCGGCTTCACGTTTTCATCGCTTCCAGCCCCATCCATATGCGCCTGAAGCTGAGGATGACGCCGGCGGAGGTGCTGGCGGCGATCCGGACCTCCATCCCCCTTGCCCGGAGCCTTTGTCCCGACGTACAGTTCTCGGCCGAGGACGCCAGTCGGTCCGATCCGGATTTCCTTGTGGAACTCTACCGGGCGGCGGCGGCTGGCGGCGCCGCGACGCTAAACATAACCGACACCGTCGGCTATGCCAGGCCGGGGGAATTCGAGTCCTTGTTCCGGCGGGTGATTGCCGGCGTCGGGGCCGGTCCGGACATTGTCTTTTCCGCCCATTGTCATAACGATCTCGGACTGGCGACGGCCAATTCCCTGGCGGCGATCCGGGCTGGAGCGGGCCAGATCGAGGTGACGCTGAACGGCCTGGGCGAGCGGGGCGGCAACGCCGCCCTGGAGGAGATCGTCATGAACCTGCGCGTCCGGCGGGACTTCCATGCCGCCGACACCCGCATCGACGCCTCCCGCCTCGTCGCCGCAAGCCGCCTGGCCTCCCGCCTGACCGGGGTGGTGGTGTCGCCCAACAAGCCGGTGGTGGGCGCGAACGCTTTCTCCCACGAGTCGGGCATTCATCAGCAGGGCATTATCGCCGACCGTTCCACGTATGAAATCATCCGGGCCGAGGATGTCGGCGCGGAGGCGGCGGTCATCGTCCTCGGGAAACATTCGGGCCGCAACGCCCTCGGGGAGCGGCTGGAAAAGCTGGGCTACTCTCTCCCTCCCTGGCAGATCGACAAGGCCTTCGCCGCCTTCAAGAAACTGTGCGACGAAAAACGGGAGATCTCGGACGGCGATCTGGAGGCGCTGGCGGCCGAAATCGTCTCGGCCGCCCCCGAACGCGTCTATACGCTGGGAGCCTACGAGATCAACTGCGGCAACCGCGTACCGGGCGGCCCCACCGCCTGGGTGGCCCTCAGGACCAATGACGGCAAGGAAATTTGCGACGCCGCCGTCGGCAACGGCCCGGTGGATGCGGCCTATATCGCCATGCAGCGGATCATCGGATTGAACTTGACGCTGGAGAACTTCGCCATCACCGCCACTAGCCAATCCTCGGACGCGGCCGGCGAAGCCCAGGTGACGGTACGCCATGCCAGCGGCATATCCGCTTCGGGCCGGGGCATTTCCACCGATACGGTCAAGGCCTGCATCATCGCCTATCTGAGCGCCGTGAACAACCTGTACATGGCGGCAGCGGCGAAGGAAATCCGCATCGGGACAGGCAGGTACAAGTCCTGACGCCATATGGCCAAGAAAAATATCTTCCGGTTTTTTGAAAGAAAACGGGAAAACGGAGAAAATGTTTTCGGCCGGAGTCTCCCTGAATCTTCGGCCGGTCGGCGGGAAGGATGCCCGGGATGGAAATGGATGGCGTGGAGGAGGGGAAGAATGGCGGCGGCATGGGTCGCCGCGAGTTTCTTCTCCTGGCGGCGGCGGGAGTTGCCGGCCTGATCCTGCCGGGTTGCGGCCATGCCCCTCTCGCCTATTCGCCGCCTGAAACGCCTTCCGAACGCCGAAAACGATCTCCGGCCGCCTACGCCTCGCCCGCTCCGTACATTCCGGAGCAGGCGCAATACGTCTCCTTTCCGGCACAACCGGCGGAATCCGAACCTCCTGTCTGGACGCCGGCGGCGAAGCCGGCGGTCGGCATGACCGCCCTGTCCCGCAACTCCTGGGGCGCTTCCGCCGCCCTTCCGGAAAAGATGAAGCCGATGAATGGAGTGGCGCGAATAACCATCCACCACGAAGGGAGCGCCAAGCCCAATGCCGACGTGACCCGGGCGCAGGTGGCGGCCACCTTGAGGCTGATCCAGAGCCAACATCGCAAGCGCATGGGCGCCGGCGACATCGGTTACCATTTTGTGATTGATCGGACCGGAACCGTATGGCAGGGCCGCGACTGGGGATACCAGGGAGCCCATGTATCCGGCGCCAATCCCCACAATATTGGGATAATGCTTCTGGGAAACTTTGAAATCCAGCAGCCCACGCGGCAGCAACTCGAGTCCCTTGAAAGGCTTGTCGCCTCGCTGGCGAGGAAATACGGCCTCGATCCGGCCACAAAGGTTTTTCGGCATTGCGACTTCGGCAATACCCAGTGCCCGGGCAGAAATCTGAAGCCCCATGTGGATTCGATGAGACGTTCGCTCAGGGCATAACCGGGCGAAAACCATTTTGGCTATTGCCGCTCGCCACCTGTCAGCTATAATTTCCGTCAACGCGGGCCGTATGCGGCCTGGAGGAATGCCGGAACGGGATGCGGCCGTCCGCCGACCTTTGACGAATGGGATTTGCCATGCGGACGGCTTCCGCCCATGCCATTTTCGCCGGCGATGACAAGACAGAAAACGCCGCCAATGCGGCCAGGAGCCTAAAGGCGTCCCTGTCCGCGTTCAAGCCCGCCCAGGTCTTGTTTTTCGCCGCCGGCAAGTACGATTACGGACGTCTAGCGGCGGCTGTCCAGGACGCCTTTCCCGGAGCCATCACCTTGGGCTGCAGTACCTCCGGCGAAATAGCCGACGGACAGGTACTCGCGGGCTCGGTTTCCGCCCTGGCCTTCGGGGAAGACGTTTTCGAGCACTTTGACGTCTCCGTCCTTTCCTATTTCACTCCGAACGGCCGACCGGCCGATCCGATCAGGCAATTGGAAAACCTCTTTACGGGGCTTTCTGATCGACTGGATCTGAAGACGCTGGAATACCTTGAGGGCGACAAACATTTTTTTCTGGTACTCGCCGACGGAAGACGCTACTTCATCGAGCCGGCGCTGGATCGGGCCGGCGATCTCGCTTCCGTCCCTTTTTTCGGCGGCATCGCCGGCGACAACATGAACTTCGCCTATACGCCGACGTTTTTGAACGGCTGCGTGTACAACGCCTCGGCGATTCTCGCCCTGATTAAGCCCAGGGGCCGCTTTGAGCTGGTAAAAACCCAGGAGGCGGTTCCCGCCGGAGATGGCCGGATCCATACAGTCACCCGATCTTCTCCAGAGGATCATGTCCTGTTCGAATTGGACGGCCGTCCCGCCGGCCAGATCTATTCCGAAGCGGTGGGCATCCCCGTCGGGGAACTCAATTTGGAGACCGCCTTTAAACGCTGGACGCTGGGGATCGCCTCCGGCGACGATCTGCTCCTCCGCTGCGTCGCCGAAGTCCAGCCGGATCGAAGCATCATCACCGCCGCCGCCATTCCGGAGGGAGGGCAGGTGCGGATTTTCCGCAACGATGACATCGTGAATTCGACGGCCCGGGCCATGGCGGAAACGGAGCGGCGGCTGGGCGGAAAAATAGGCGGCCTTCTTCACGTGAGTTGCATGATCCGCACCCTGGCCCTTGCGGCAAATGATCGGGCCGTGGCTTTCCGGGAGATATTCAAGAACTATCCGAACGCCGGTTTCGCCTCGCATGGGGAAATCTGCGTGAACATCGCCAACGCTTCTTCTGTCATGCTCGCCCTCGCGGATGAGTGACGAAAATCCGCTGAAATTCAGGGTTCGGCAAAAAAATCCGAAAATTTTTCGAAGAGGACGGGGCGGCGGCAAAACTTGAGGAAGTGACCGGCCCCGAGTGCAGCGCTCCCCCAAGCTCCCGGCAAAGTTTTTTGCGCTTTTCCGGCAAAATTTCCCGTGCTGATTCATCCAAGCCCTCGCCTTCTTGGCGGCATTTTCCAATCGTTCCCGCAATTCTTTCCTGAAGATCAAGGTCAGAAAAAAAACACCGATGTGCTGTTCCGGTTCTCATTCTGTACCCCCGTTCACGCCTAAGGGAAAGTCAGTTGAAGAGCGAAGGGAGGGGGAGGGACTTCAATAGGCGTGAACGATTGCCCTGTCTTGTTACGTTTCAGATCAACCTGGCGAAAATAAAGATGATGAAAAACAAGCTCTTGCGACTTTCAAGAAAATCGGGCGGCGGGCGGCCAGAGTTTCTTGAAAATCCGCTGAAAATGCCGTCAATTTTTTCCCTTCGCCGCCGTTAATACCAGCATAGGGTCCGGTTTCCGCCGGGATGCCGGCCGGCCGGGGCCCGTCTCCGCATCGGGGCGGAAGAGGCGTTGACGCCAAGGAGGGATGCTGATGAACGTCAATGCTGCAGGCGGTTCCCCCTACACCGGAATGGTGGGGGCGGGAATCATGACTTTGAACGCGGCAAATGAGGCCCAGCTCGAAATGGCGAAAAAGATGCTGCCGCTCCAGGCAGCCGAAAACGCCGGACGGGCAGCCAGTGAGGCCAAGGGACTGTATCTGGACGTCTATGCGTAACCCTCGCCGCGTTCCCGAACAGGAGGTCCGGCTCCCGAAGCCGGGCCTCGCTTTGCATTCGGCGGACGGGGCGATTTCCCCGCCGGTTCGTCTTTTCAGGCCACTCCGACCGATCTTGGACCATACTTTCCCTTGATTCTGTTCGATAAAAGTTGACAACGGTCTCATCGGTTTTCAAGGAAGCCGGATAGGCGCCGGCTCCATGAATGCCCACGTCTCCCGCCTCATCTCGTCATTCCCGCCAAACGCGGGGATCCAGGATTTTTCGGCGGGAGAACGGGAACGAACAGCCGCACGCGGGCATGAATGGATGTAAGCGTTCACTGCTCGTATTAGCGAT
>JAITKH010000412.1 GCA_031278535.1 Planctomycetota bacterium
AAAAACGGCAAGTTCGGCTTAGGCAGTACAGTTAAAAGACTTATCGACACCGCTATAGCAACGGCCAAAGACAACTATCACGGCATAGGAACGCCGGAAAACCCGAGCACCATGATAGAGGATGGAGTCCTTTATGTATCTGAAGAAAGCCTCAATACCCTCAAGGACGTTCCCGGTTTCATATATCTGTATTGCGGCCCTTCACCTGATGAGAAAGACTTCCGGGGTCTGGCCGCCTATGGTGACGTTTTGGTACAGGGGGCTGCCGGCGGAACAGCGGGTGTGTTTCCAGCCGCGGATTTTGTTGATCGAAACCAGTTTTACCCATAGGCATTGGAGAAGTTCGACCGTCTCCTCCTCGGTCAGTCTGCCGGACAGGATGTCTCGCCGGTAATAGGGATAAAGATACTGATCCAACCGCCCGAGAGAAAGCGAATGCCCGTTCGATTCGATCTGGAATACAATTTGTGAAAAACAGATCATTTGCATCGCGTCAAAAAAGGTTTGGGCAGGTTCGTTCGTAAGGCGGCGGCAGGTCTCGGACAGGCGAAGCAACTCGGCCCGGCGTTCGGGCGTTTCGGTCCTGGCCGCCAGTTCGGCGGCAAGCCGCCCGAAACGCCCGATATGGGCGGACATGCCTTCGAGGCAGATTTTCGCCGCTTCGTAGAACTGGCGTTTTTTCACGTCACCGGCGAGGCAGGGGTTGAGCCCGGCTAAGCGATCCGCGATTTCGCGAAGATATCCCCCAATGCCTTTTTCCAGCAGTTTCTCGTGACGAATGGCGATGTGGCCGTCGCCGCAGGTGAGGATGCCGTCCGGGTGGATCAGTCCCGCCCGATAAATTTCCCGCGACTCTTCCGTCATCAAGGCAAGACCCTTTTCATAAAGGGTTTTGCCCCGCCACCAGGGGAGGATTTCCCGAAGTTCCCGTTTGTCGGCCTCGCTCGGACAGAATGCGTCGCCCGGCCGCTTTTCAAATTCGTCCAACTCGTCCAGTATCCAGGAAGTCGAATATTCCGGAAAGATGGGGGCGGCCCGGGGGCGGGAGGCGTGGCAGCCGGCCAGGAGCTCGTCGGGAGCAATCCAAATCGACATTTCTTCCAGGGTTGTCCGGAGCGACAGGGCGCGGCGCATGATGATAGGTTGGCTTTCGTTTCGGCGATGGACATCGGTATAGATCCGCGCACGCTCAAGGCACAGTCCCGATTCGGCCGCCAGATACGCGTCCCTGAGGCGTCGCACCCGCGCGGTCATTTCGCCGTCCGCGAAAGGGATGTCGCCCGGCTCGACCGCCGATCCAAACGCTTCCGTGCTTGTCATGTCATTCTCCTCCAGCCATCTCCACCGGTTAGCCGCCGATACCGACGCGCAAGCCGAATCGTTTCGCCAGATCCTCTGCGGTTTCGGTCAAATCCTCCGGCCGGGAGGCGGGCGTTCCGGCCAGGGGAGGAATGCGTCCAAGCAGGCGGTATTTCTCCTCTCCGTACTTGTGATACGGCATCAGCCGCAATTCCCCGATTCCGATTCCGGCGACAAATCCGGCGATGGCGTCCAATTCTTCCGGCGAAGCGTTGAACCCCGGCACTACCGGCGTCCTGGCAGTCGTCGGGATCCCACTTTCCACCAGCCGCCGGATGTTGTTGCGCGGCAAGGTCTGGTCGCCGCCGGTCGCAGTCGCGTACTTTTCAGCGTCTACATGCTTCACATCCGCATATACCTTATCCAGAAAAGGGAGGGATGGCTCCACGTTTCGCCAGGGTATCGCCAGGCATGTTTCGACCGCCGTTCCCATGTCCCGTCGCTTTGCCTCGGCGGCCAATCCCTTCGCTAATCGCGGCTGGACAAAGGGTTCGCCGCCGGAAAGGGTGATTCCTCCCGAGTCCCGATAAAAGACGCGGTCCCTTTCGGCCACGGCAAGGATCGTCTCGATTGTTTTTTCCTCGCCGGCGGCTGTCAATGCCTCGGATGGACAGGCTCGAGCGAGGCGTTCCGGATGCCGCACGTTGTCGCGCCGTATCCGGATGCCGTCATCCCATTCCAATTCGCCTTTCCGGGCCGCAGCCATGCATGATCGGCAACCGATGCATTTCCGATTGTCGTAAAACAACTCACTTTCGAAATTCTGGCCCTCCGGATTGGCGCACCATCCACACCGCAGGGGACATCCTTTAAAAAAAACAAGCGTTCTTACCCCTTCGCCGTCGTGGAGGGAAAAACGCTGAATATTGAAAACCATCGCCAGGTCGATAGGATCGGAATCGGTTTGCAAATGATCTTTCCAATCATGGTCACGCATTTCCTTCTGAAGTCATTTTTCCCAAGTCATAAACAGAACTTTACGTGAGAGACGCCGGCGCCGGCGCGGCGAAATGTCATCGATTGTTCGGAAATACCCGTGCCGCCGAATCGGCGCATTCCCATCCGTTCTATCGTATTTGAACGGACATGGAAAACGCCGCCCAGCATTATGAACAACACCATTATATCCGTGGCGTTAAAATTGTCAAGCGGATTCCGGAATTTTCAGAATCATTCGGGTCGTTGTTTCACAGGAGCCTATTGACAATTTGTGCCGCCTTGTTCGCTTTTTCACATTGCCAAACGGCGGAGCGTATTTTTGATGTCGCTGTACCACATCGGCCGCAGGATGACAATGTCCAACGACGGCTGCCAGGAATAATTCCGGAAATCCTTCCTGGCGGCGGCAAACTCGAGATCGAGAAGTTCGCCCCCGGCCCGTAACAGTCCGTCCCCGTCCCGGAATAACGCAATCTCCCGCGCAAGCGTCTCGATATGCTTCAGCGAGGGCGACGGCAAGCATTCCTTGTCGAAGTTTACCGGCAATGGCATCGCCAGGTGAGAAAACCACTCGGCAAATGGCGCCTCATGACGGAGAAAATATCGTGTCATGGGCCGAATTCAAAGGACGTGAACAGTTGCAAAATATCGGCTTGTCAAACCTCCGCCCCCGAAGTATGATCCAACCTGTCATCCGAAGGAGATGTCCGGCAGCCATATTCTGACAGAAAGGGATTGCGATGGAGTACGCGGTGCTGAAAACGGTCGGTTTCAAGGTATCCCGGTTTGCCCTGGGAACGTGGAGCTTCTCGGGTTCCAAGAACTGGGGCCCGAACGACGAAAAGGAGTCGGTGGAGACCATCCACATGGCGATTGATTCGGGGGTCAACTTCATTGACACCGCCCCGAAATACAACGACGGCGCGGCGGAAATCATCCTCGGCAAGGCGGTAAAAGGCCGCCGGGACCGGATCGTCGTTGCCACCAAGGCCTATTCGGACGAATTAACCTCCGCCGGCATGGCGCAGGCCTGCGAGGCCAGCCTGAAACGCCTGGGAACCGACTATATCGATCTCTACCAGGTGCATTGGCCCAGTAGGAACGTACCTTTTGCCGAAACTATGGGCGCCTTCGAAAAGCTGAAAAAAGAGGGGAAAATCCGGGCCATAGGCGTGTGCAACTACGGTGTTGCCTGTATCGATGGCCTGAAGGGGCACGCGGTCGCCGCCAACCAGCTTCCCTACAATCTGCTTTGGCGGCAAGTGGAGGACGAAATTATTCCCAAGTCCATGGGACAGGGCATTTCCATTTGGCCCTACTGCCCCCTGGCGCAGGGCCTTCTGACAGGGAAATACACGAGCGTGGAGGACGTGCCGCTCGCCCGGCGCGAAACCCGCTTCTATTCTGGAACGTGGAACCAGGGCCGCCACAACGATACCGGTTTCGAACAGGAAATTTTTGGGTTCCTGCCCAGGCTCCAGAAAGCGGCGGACAAGGCGGGGCAACCTATGGCGGCGCTGGCTCTGGCCTTTCTCCGAAATCGTCCGGGCGTGGACAGCGTTTTAATCGGAGCGCGCAGCCGACAACAATTCCGGGACAACCTCGCGATGTTCGATGCCCAGGTTTCCCCCGACGATCTGGCCGAGGTCGTCCGTCTGTCGGATGAGCTGAAGCCG
>JAITKH010000159.1 GCA_031278535.1 Planctomycetota bacterium
CATCAGTCAAGTCGGTATCGTACCGTTGGCGGCGCATAATTGCCCTCCGGAAAAAGTTGCTGCGCTCCGGATAACAATTTACGAATCATAATGTTGCGTTCAAGTTAATTTGTCTACGGGCTCCCAGCACCTGGAAATGGTTGTTGAAGGTGTTGGCGTTGCGGCAGGCGAGGACGAAGCCGCGGGCCAAGTCGTCCACGTAGGTGAAGGACCAGGGCATCATGCCCTCTCCCACCATGACCAGCGGCCTGCCGTCGCGGATGCGCCGGACCACGTTGTAGTTCTGGCGCAGCATGCCGAAATTGCGGGCGCCGGGACCGAAGGTGAGGGAGGGGCGGATTATGGTTATGGCGCCGCCGGGCTTGGGCATTTCGGCGAACAGGAAGCGCTCCATGGCGGCCTTGTCCCTGCCGTAGGAGAAATCGGTGTCGAGAAGCGGCCGTTCCAGATCCTCGCGGACGGGAAGGCTTTTGTAGGGCCGTTCGTAGGCGGCCACGCTGGAGGCGAAGATGAGATGGCCGGCCTTTTCCCTGAACAGGCACAGGGTCTGCCGCGCCTCGTCCGGGTTGAAGCAGATCATGTCGATGATGGCATCCGGGCGTTCTTCCGTCAGGGCGGCGGCGAAACCGGCCCGATCATTCCGGTCGGCCCGGATGGATCGGACTCCGAGCGGAAGCTCGACGTTGCGGGAACCGCGATTGACGACGGCCACCTCGTTGCCGCGCTCCCGGGCGATTCGGACTATGGCGCGGCTGATGACTCCGGTGCCCCCGAAAACAAGCAGTTTCATGGTTGTCGCCTCCGCATTCGGCAAAAGGATTGTTTTTGAAGCCCGCCCTTCCCGTCAGCGACCCATCAGGGCGTTGGGCAGGAAGAGCGAAAGTTCCGGGATGAAGGTTATCAGCAGCAGGGCCACGGTCATGATGCAATAGAAGGGGAGCATGGAACGGGTCAATTTTTCCACTCCTATGCCAGATATGGCGCTGCCGATGAAAAGGGTTCCCCCCACCGGAGGGGTTATCAGTCCCATGCCCAGGTTGATGATGAGCAGCTGGCAGAACTGGATCGGATCCATGCCGAGATTCGTGACGATGGGAAGCAGTATGGGCGTGGTGATGAGGATCAGCGCCGCCATGTCCATGATCATGCCGCAGAAGATCAGCAGGAGGTTGATGAGAAGCAGCAGCACCGCCCGGCTTTCGGTTAAGGACAGCATAATCCTGGACACATAGGCCGGCACGTTCAGGTAGGCGATGAGCCAACTGAAACAGGCCGAGGAGCCGGTGAGGATGAGGACTATGGAGATGGTCTTCAGCGCCTTGGCAAAAATGCCGTACAGGTCGCGGAACCGTATCTCGCGATAAACGAAAAGGCCCACCAGGATGGCGTAGAACACCGAAACCGCGGCGGCTTCGGTGGCGGTAAAAAAGCCGCCGATCACGCCCACGACCACGATGAGGACGGCGGCAAGGCCGGGCAGCGATTCCCGGGCGCAGGAAAAGGCGAGCCGGGCGTCGAAGGACGCGGTCTTCGGGTAGTTCCGTTTCCGGGAAACATAATAGCTGTACAGGCCCAGGACCAGGGCCAGCACCAGGCCGGGGACGATGCCGCCCAGGAACAGCCTGGCGATGGACACGTTGCCGGCAGCCAGGGCGAAAAGGACCATGTTGTGGCTGGGGGGAATCAGCATGCATTCCACCGAACTCGACATGGTGACCGAGGTGGCGAAGTCGGCGTCGTAGCCGTCCTTGCGCATGCGGGGAATCATCATGCCGCCAATGGCCGAGGTGCCCGCGGCGGAGGAGCCGGAAATGGATCCGAAGAGCAGGCAGGCCACGATGTTCACTTGGGCCAGACTGCCCTGGATCCATCCCACCAGGGCCTGGGAAAGGCGGATCAGGCGGTCGGTGATGCCGCCCTGCATCATGATTTCACCGGCAAGAATGAAGAAAGGTACGGCCATGAGGGAATAGATGTTTATTCCCTTGACAAGGTTCTGGATGACGGTGGCGGCCGGAAGGCCGATATGGACGGCGGTGACGATGGAGGCGAAAAGAACGGAGTAGGCGATGTGGACTCCCAGGGCGACCATGGCGAAAAAGACTCCCAAAAGAATCCACACGGCGTTAGGATTTGTCAGCAAGGATCTCTCCGATTCTCTGCATGGTGGCGATCAGCATGAAAGCAGTCGATACGGGAATGGAAACGTACAGCCAGAAGTAGGATATTCCGGTTCCCGACATCTTGCCTCTGGAGACGACCGCAAGGAGGTCCAGGCCATACCAGCACATGAGCACGACAATGCCGAAGAGGATGACGTGGACCAGTACCTCCAGCGCCTTGAAAACCTTTTTCGGCAAAACCATCTCCCAGACCGCGACCCGGATGTGGCGGTTGTCCCAAATAGCCATGGAGGCCGAAAGAAGGGAGAACCACACCATGCACAGCAGCGCCACCTCCTCGCCCCAGCGGGGGGCGTTATTCATAACGTAGCGGGTGAACACAACGTAACAGACGGTGCCCACCATGCCGAAAACGAAGAAAACGCTGAGCGCCTCCACGATTTTATACAGGATACGAGTGGTTTTTTTCAGCAATTCCCTTCCTCCAAAGGCACGCCGGGATGCTTGCCGGACCCCGGCCGCCTCCCCGCAAGCCATAGGCCTATGGGGCTATTTTCCCTGGATTTTGGCGATCACGTCCTCGTAGCCGGAACCGAATTTGGCGAAAAGGGGCTTGACCGCGTCGAGCCATGCCTGCTTGTCGGAAAGTTCGGTGATTTCGACGCCCCGGCTTTTGGCCAGTTCCCTTGCTTCCACGTCGTTCTTGATGGCGTAGGAATCATAGGCATGGCTGGCCCGATCCCAGCAGTCGAGGATTGCCTGCTGCTCGACGGCGATGAATTTATCCCAGTTGATTTTGGAGAACACCATGGGGCAGATGTTGAAATTGTGCTGATCAAGGGTGATGTATTTACAAACCTCGTCGAAACGGTTCACGTTGAAGGTGTCGATGGTGTTTTCCGCGCCGTCCACGACGCCGGTTTGAAGGGAGGTATACACTTCCCCCATGGGAATGGGGGTGGCGGCGGCGCCGAACGCTTCCATGGTGGCAAGAAATATTTCGCTCTCCGGCACGCGGATTTTCAGGCCTTTCATGTCGGCAAGACTGGTAACCCGCTTGTTGCGGAGGAATAGGTTGCGGGACGGCTCGATGATCCAGCCGATGGTCTTGTAGTTTATCTCCGCATCGTCGACGTCTTTGAGGAATTTTTGCCCGATTTCACCGTAAAGGATCTTCTGGGCGTCTTCCTTGCTTGCGAAAAGGTAGGGCAGCGAAAGTACCTTCATGCTGCCGACGCCGAAGTCGTAGAGCACCGAGGCGTCACAGCGATAGACGTCTATGGCGCCCATTTGCACCTGTTGCATTACGGTCGGGGCCGGTCCCATCATGGCGGCCGGGAAAATCTGGACGGTAATGAGACCGCCGGTCTTTTCGGCGATCAGGTCGCCGAAAAGCCTGATGTGTTGCACCACCGCGCTAGTTTCGGGCTGGCTGTCCGCAATCTTGATGACATATTGGGTCCCGGCCAGGACGTTTTGGAACAGAAAAGCCATTGACGCGGCAATCAGGAACAAACACGGCGACATTCTTTTCATTTCACTTCCTCCAAGGAACACGACCTGAAAATCACTGCCCGACGCCGGGCATATGCGCACCGCCAGAGATATAGAAATTTTGTTTGAAAACGTATAATTTTAACGCGCGACTGCACTGTACACGAATATTTTCAAGTTGAGTCCAAACAAGCGGCTCTGAGCATGGTGAAGGCTTTGTGCGCCACGCGCCGTAATGCCGGGCACGAGTGGTGCAGCAGTCCGGCGAGTATCT
>JAITKH010000194.1 GCA_031278535.1 Planctomycetota bacterium
CGCCGTCCGGTCCGGGAAGGGCATAGCAGAAAAATACCCCCGCCCTGCCGTCGGCCGCCCGCGCCCGGCCGCTCCACACCCCCTTGGGCATCCGGTCGAGGCGCTCGATCAAACCGGCCTGGCTCCTCGCCAATTCCTCGAATTCCATGTGCAGGCGCTCCTTCGGGGAGACCTCACCCTCATAGGCGCCGATGAAATCCCTTAACGCCTCGAAATCGTCGTCGGGGGTCAGGAGCTTGCCGCCCTCGATGCCGAACAGGCGGGAAATGCGCAGGGTTTTCCTGGTCACAGTCTGATACAGCCCCAACAGGCGATCGAGTTCGGCCGGGGGCAGGAAGTTCCAATACGACACCCGCCCCCGTTCAGCAGCGTCTTCGGGGTGATCCCGGCGCAGGGCGGCCTCAATCTCCGGATTCCGGCGCCGGTCGACCCGGCCGATCCGCTGCATCAGGCGCACCGGGTTCCAATGCAGATCATAGTTGATCAAAAGACGGCAATCCTGCAGGTTGAGGCCCTCGGACAAAACATCGGTCGAAACCAGGATGGCGATTTCCCTTTCCCCGTTCCTTCGCAGTTCGTCGCTCGAAGAACCGTTGTAGCAAGGGGAAAACCGCCGGATGACGTCGCCGCGGTTCTTTCCGGACGAACTGTGGAGCTCCTCGACGTTCTCGAATCCGGATTCCCTGAGCCGCTTTTCAAGATATACCGTCGTGTCCATGAATTCGGAAAAGATCAGGACCTTCTGTCCTTTCAACTCCGGCCCGGCGAGGAGGCGGCAGAGTTCCGCGAATTTATCGTCCGCACATTTTTCGGCGCCGTCGGTTTGCCCGATAAAGCGGATCAATCCCTCCATGTCCAGCATTGTTTCCTCGTACATCCGGCCGAGGTCGTACTTTTCCGGATCCAGGGCATCAAAGAGGTCGGCCGTTTCCGGCGCCTCCACATCCTCCTCCTGGCCAAGTTTGTCGGTAAAATTTTCCCCGATTTTCATCAGTATTTCGACATGCTCCTTCTTCCATCTTTCCCAATGTTTTCTCTTCCCGATCCGGTCGGCGTGCCGCTCCATCCAGGCGAGAAGCTTGGCCAGCAGGCGGCGGGAAGACGCGGAAAAGGCCTCTGCCGAGCTTTCAAACCGCTTGAGGAATTGCGTCCTGATGAGACTGACCACCTGTCTTTGCCGGCCGGATTCGAGATCGTCCTTTTCCTTCCCGTTTTTCAGGAAATCATCCGGCCGATAGGGGGGGAGGGAAAAAAGCGGTTCTTTTTTATCGAATTCCCTTTCCAGTCCCTTCAGCAGAGGACCATAGGTTTTTTCCAGCGAATAGGGCGCGACCTTGGGCTGCCTGGCTTCGGGAAAGACCCCTCCCGCATCCTTTTTGACATAGGCCCGGCTGCGCTGTACCACCAGTTCGCGAAACAGCGGATCGCCCTGCAGGAGACTATTGGCGGCGACAAGGTTGATGTCGGCGGGGACGTCCCGGCCGGGTACCTTGGGGAAGGGATCCTCCGCCCCCGGCTTCTCCAGGACCTTTTCCAATTTCCGGAAATGGCCGCTCAGGGAATGAACGCCCATTTCCTTGAAATGCGCCTCCTCCCCGCCGGTGAACAGTTCCATCATGTGCCGGAAATCGTTCAGACTGTTGTTAATCGGGGTGGCGGTGAGGAGAAACACCGTCTTGTCCCGGCAAACCTCGCGCATCCGCCAATACCGGGATTTTCCTTCCCAATCGCCGCCGCCCCGGATCCCGGTATTCCGGAAATTGTGCCCCTCGTCGATGATGACGACCTCCGCCCTGTCCGCCGCCGCCCGCATGTCGGCCCGGCAACTGTCGCGCCCCAGATCGGTATGGGCGAAGCACTCGAGCATTCCGGTCCTGAACCGGCCGGAGCGCAATTCGGGCAGCCGCCGGTCGAGTTCGGGCAGCCAAACCGACTCGAGAACCGATTTGGGGGCGAACAGGGCGACCCGGCGGCGATCATGGCCGACCAGGCGTTCAATCAGCATCAGGCCGACGAAGGTTTTTCCCAGGCCTACCCCGTCGCAGAGAAACGCGCCCCGCCAACGGGCGGCTTTCTTCAGCAGGTCGCGATAGCCGTCCTTCTGGTATTGGGCGAGACACGGATATATCCGCGAATGGGCGTTTTCCCATTCGTCCAGCGAAGGAACGCCCCGTCCGTACAAGCTGGCCAGGGCCTTGGCGTAGATGTCGAAGGGCGGGTATTCGCGGGCATGGCGCTCGAGCACCCGCAACAGTTCGGCCGTCGCCTCCCTCCCCTCGTTCCAGCGTTCCTCGTACCATTCCTGCAGAACCGCCACCGGCGGACCTTCCACCTTGACGTTCAACTCTATGTTCTGGGTCAGGCCGGCCACGGTCATATTGGACGAGCCGACCAGGGCATGCGATCCCACTACCTCCAGGCGGCCGCGGGTGATATAGCATTTGGCGTGGAACTTCTTCCGGTCGTAAATGCGGCAGCGCAATTTTTGCGTCCGCATGGCCTGGATTACCGCCTCGGCGCCGGAGAGGAGCGGGTTGTCGCGCTTCTCCGCCTCCAGGCTATCGTCAAGCTTCTCCAGGGCGTCGGCCAGGATTTCCGCCGTTTTTTCCGACACCTCGGCTCCCATAAGCAGACGGATGGCGTCGATTTTCCGCCAGGATCCATCCAGGCGGATAAGGGAGCCGATGTCGAAATAGCCGGTGGCGATGTCCAGGGCCTTGGCTATTTCGCCCCATTCCCGCAGATAGCGGAGCGCATTCCAGTCCTGATCGCGGTTGTCCACGATGAACAGTTCGCCGCCGGCCTTGCTGGTTTGCTTTGGCATAATGCCCCGTTTCCCGTCGTTATACCGATGGAATGGTAAACAATGGGCCGGCCGCCGCCCGGCACGCAATTATAGCCATCCCGGCCAGGATTGCCATACACACCGCCGTATTTTCCCGAACGGGAATTGCCTTCCCGGCATGCCGGCCCATTGTTTCGCACTTTCGTACGGGCGGCGCGCAAAAGGGGCGGACGGGGATTTGCCCCGAGGCAACGTAATTTCCTTGCGTTTCGTTCGGCGGAAATTGATACTTTTTCCCGAATATGCCCATCATGGGAAAACGGGAGGGAGGCGGCGGACGCGGATGAAACCCGATGACTGTGCTGCCAGGCTGGCCGGACTGCTCGACGCCCAGGCGGAGATTTGCCGGAAAATTCTCGAACAATCGCGCCGGCAGCGCGAATTCGTGGCCGAAATGCGCGAAGATGAACTCCTGTCCCTTCTCGCCGACAAGCAGAAATTGATCGGCGATCAGCAAAAGTTGGCGGGGCAAGCCAGACCTTGCCGCGACGAATGGGAAGCGTCGGCCCGCCTGTCCTCGAGTCCGGCCGCGCGGGCCAGGGTCGAGGCGGCCTGGAACGGGCTCCGGGAACTTCTTGAAGCCATCGTCAAAATCGAGGACGAGAGCCAAGCCGTTCTCCAGGAGCGCAAAAGCCGCCTCTCGACAGACATCGGCACTGTCCAACGCGGAAAAATTGTCAACAAGGCGTACGGAGGCGGCTTCCGTCCGTCCCCCGCAGCGCGCTTCAGCGACAGGCGGGGCTGAAATGGACGGCGACGGCGCCGTCCGCGACGCCGAATTCCCCGACTTGGCGGAACTGGGCGACATCATCCGCGCCTATTCGGCGGCTGCCGACGAACTGCGGCGCTCGCACGAACTGCTCCAGGGCCAGGTGGCGCAGCTGGCGGGCGAATTGCGGAAAAAAAACGCCGAGCTGTCCGAGACCGTTCTCCAGGTTTCGTCCCTCAAGAACTTTCTTGACGGGATTATCCAGGCGTCGGCCGACGGCATCGTCGCCATCGGCCTGGATCGCCGGATCACGGCCTGGAATCCCGCCGCCGACGTCCTGTTCGAGTTCATGGACCGCCCGGCGGGACCGATCGAGGGCGGTTTCATACTCGACGTCATGACCGGTCCCTGCCGTGATTTCGCCATCGTCCTGATGCGTTCGCTCCAGGAGAATCGCGCCGCGGCGCGCGCAGACATCCGCCTGGCCGCCCGCTTCGGGCGCCCCAGGCAATTCTCGTTTTCGGCCGGCCCGGTACGCAGCCGCAACGGGGACGGGGGCGTTGTCGGCGCGGTGCTGATCCTGTCCGACCTTACCGAAATGCGGGAACTGGAAGCGCGGGCGAACCGCCAGGATCGCCTGGCCGCCCTGGGCGAGATGGCTGCCGGCGTCGCCCACGAAATCCGCAATCCCCTCGGCGGCATCGATCTGTACGCTTCGAGCCTCAGGCGGAAGTTCGCCGCCGGATCCTCCGAATACGCCACGTGCGGCAAGATCATCGCCGCCGCCGCCAGCCTCAACCGCATCGTCACCGACATGCTTACCTTCGCCCGGGGACGGCCGCCCCAGTTCCGGCAGGCGCGACCGGGGCAGGTGCTCCGCTCGGCGGTCGATCTGGCGGCGCGTGAGCTGGAGGCGCGGGGTGCACGGGTGCGGCTGGAAATGGCGGAACCGGATCTTCCCCGGCTGCTGGACCCGGACCTGATGGCGCAGGCGGCCCTGAACGTGATCTTGAACGCGGCCCAGGCCATGGAGAAGGGAGGCACGGTCGTCGTCGGGACGGCTTCCGAGCCGGACGGCGGTTTCAGTCTCCGGTTCTCCGACGAGGGGCCGGGCATACCGGATCGGGTCAAGGCGAGGATATTCGAGCCGTTCTTCACCATGCGCCGGGACGGCACCGGCCTGGGGCTGGCCATTGTCCACAAAATTGTGCAGGATCACGGCGGCGCCATAGACGTGACGGACAATCTGCCTCGCGGGACCACGGTCGCCTTCCGGCTTCCCGCCGATCCGGGGGGCGGAAAGCCGGCGGAAGGGGCGCGGCCGGGAACGGAGGACGGGTGATCAAGACCGCGACGGGATGCCCTGATGGTCTTGTAAAGACTGAACCTGTGGATGGCGAAGTCCGCTTGCCCTAGTGGTCTGTAAAGTCTCAATCCTTACAAATTCTGAAATCCGTTTGTTCCGGGATTGACCTCCGATGCCGGAGGGGAATTCACTGCCCCGGAGCCGGAAACCGGATGAACCGGGGCGCTCCCCGTAAAATCTCAAGCAAAAATCGAGACTTTACGGAACACTAGATTCCCTCTCATCAAATTGACGTTCTTCCAGTCGAAGAGAGGAAAAAGGCGCGGGCTGGATGATTTTTGGCTGAAGGAACGGCACTTTTCCACCGGGCAGGCCCAGGATTTCCTGCGCATCAAGCAGCTCCGGTTCCAAAGAGATGCGCAAAGAGGTCATCCCTGTTTTCACATGCGGCCCGGGGCTGGATTGGAACGCCGTGATACTTTC
>JAITKH010000211.1 GCA_031278535.1 Planctomycetota bacterium
GTCGGCCGATCCGGCAGCGGCAAAACCACCCTCCTTGCCCTTGCCGCCGGCCTCCTCGTCCCCACATCCGGCAGGATCGCAATCGAAGGGGTCGATATCAACAGCCTTCAGGACGAGGATATGGCCGAATTTCGCAATCGCCGCATCGGATTCATCCCCCAGGGCCAGAGCACCATGGCGTCGCTTACCGTCTTCGACAATGTGCGGCTGCCCCATTATCTCTCCAGGCGCCGGGGCGCCTCTCCTCCAGAGATCGATGCGTTGCTGGACAGGCTGGGGCTGGCGGAATTGCGCGATTGCTTTCCCGCCGAGCTGTCTGGAGGCGAAATGCGGCGGGTTTCCCTGGCAAGAACCCTGGTTAACCGGCCGGCGCTGATTCTCGCGGATGAGCCGACCGGAGACCTTGATCCGGAAAATATCGCCATCGTCATGGGCGCGTTCGTGGAGGCGAAAAATGCCGGAACCGCCATTGTCTTCGCCACCCACGAAGAGGAGGCGACGCGCCATGCGGACCGCCTTTTCAGGATGGCTGGCGGCAGATTGGCGCCGCTTCTGGCCGAAGCGGCGCCGGATGCCGATTCGTCCACGGCCTTGCTTGTGGGCTTGTAAAAAAACAGGGCCAAGGTATAATGCCGTCGATCTTTCGTTTTTTTGTTCTTTGACAATCCGGCGTTCCGGCCGCGCCGCCTTGGCGGCGGCCGGGATGCGATGGCGGCTGGCGGCACGGAATCCGGTGAGAATCCGGAGCAGACGCGCTGCTGTAACCAGGAAAACGCCTTGGCGGCGGACACTGGGATAGAATAATGTCCCGGGAAGTCCGTCTCCTCTTTTTCAAGCCTGGAAGCCAGAAGACACGCCCCGCCATGAAACCGCGAATCCCCGCGTCTGGGATGTTCGCCGGAAGACGGCGTCGGAAAAACGACTTTCCTTTCACGCCGCCTTGTCGCTCCGCGCCATCCCGACCGGGATGGCGTTTTTCGTTTCCGGCCGGACGGCCGGACAAACATGCAGGAAAGGGGAGCGAGATGGGGAGAATGGGGATACTGCTGGCGGCGGCCTTGTTGCTGTGGAGCGCCGCCGTCCCGGGAGCCGAACCTGGCCGGGAGGCGGAAGTCGTGACGGCGGCGTCCGTGACCGAAACAACGGAAGAAACGGCGCCAACCGGGAACGGCGGCCGTTCTCCGCAACGAATAGTGGTGACCGCCACCCGGATCGACACCCCTATCGAGAATGTTCCCAATTCGGTGTCGGTGATTACTTCCGAAACCATTGTTGCCCGGCAATACCGGAACGCCATCGACGCCATGAGCGCCGTGCCCGGCATTTCTATTAGGCAGAGCGGCGGCCTGGGAAAGCAGGCGTCCATGTTTATCCGCGGGCTTGACTCACAATACGCCAAAGTCATGCTGGATGGCATGCCGCTCAATGATCCCAGCACTCCTAGAGGGGCGTATGACTTTGGTCAGATGACGACCGACAACCTGGCGCAATTGGAAGTTTTGCGCGGCCCCCAGAGCCTGCTCTATGGTTCCAATGCCGTAGGCGGCGTCATCAACGCGGTTTCCCGGAAGGGCGAAGGTCCCCTTTCCGGCTATGTGCGGGCGGAAGGCGGCAGTTTCGGCACCGGCCTGACCCAGTTCGGCCTCCAGGCCGGGAATGACCGGGGGGATTTCTCCCTGGGCGGAAGCGCCCTGACCACGGATGGCGTGAGTGCGCTAAGCAAGCACAGGTTCGGTTTTTCCGAAAAGGACGGATATGAACAGGGAAGCCTGTCGCTCAGACTCGGCGCGAATGTTTCGGACAATTTGCGTTTCGATCTGTTCGGCTATGCGCAATGGGCAAAATACGATTTTGATACTGATGCTTATGATACCACTAGTTCTGATAATCTTCCTTACGATGATCCCAATCTTACGGGAACAAACGAACGGTACATGATTCGTCCCCAGGTCACTTGGACCCTGTTCGACGGCAAGTGGGAACAGAAGGCCGGAGTTGGCTACATGACCACCAAGCGGAAGTACAGGGACGGGGATGAATCGCTTCCATCAAATATGGGAGTATTCCTTCAGCGTTCACGGTATCGAGGCGAAACCTGGAAATTTGACTACCAAAGTACAATCCGCCTAGTCGAATGGAATGCCATCTTGGCCGGCGTGGATGTGACTCGGGAAACGTATGAATTTCAGGATTCTTATTACGGCCCGGCCGTAAGTCCGACAACCACTGCGCCATGGATAACGAACACCGGCGTCTTCATTGAGGATCAGGTGCAAATCGGCGATGCTTTCACTGCGAATCTCGGTATCCGGAACGATCATCACGAGGAATTCGGCGACCATGTGACGTGGCGCGGCGGCGCCAGTTATCGGTTGCCAAGCGAAACCCGGATAAGGGGATCGGTCGGCACCGGCTTCCGGGCGCCGTCGGTAAATGAACTCTATGGCAATACCTATACGCTTCCCAATCATGATCTCAAACCGGAAACCAGTCTGGGATGGGACGCCGGCCTTGAACAATCCCTTTTTGACGGCCGACTTTCCTTGGGCGGAACCTATTTTGAGAATCGCATCAAGGATATGATCGTGAATCCGACATATGCTCAATATGAAAACGTATCCGGAACAACCGAAACGTGGGGTGTGGAGGCGTTTTTCTCTTTCGAAATAATCGAAAACGTATCCCTGTCCGGTAACTATACCTGGACTCGGGCGAGAAACCGCGAAATTTCCGACGACAGATCGGTTCGAGTCCGGAGACCTTTGCACGAGGCGGCGCTCAATCTTGATTGGAAATTCCTGGAAAAAGGAACGTTCACCGCCGGCGTGAAATACGTGAGCCGCCGCTGGGATTATGACTTTTATTCCGCAACAAGTCCTGTAAGAATGCCATCCCATGCCACATTCCGCCTCGGGGCGGCCTGGAAATTCAACGAACATGTCGAGGTATTCGGCCGAGTTGAAAACCTTTTCAACAAGAAATACGAGGATATTCGCGGTTATGGCACTCCTGGAATAGGCGCCTACGCCGGGGCGGCGCTGTCATTCTGAGGCCGCGACCGGTTTCTTGGAGTGGACTTTTTGAAATTATGCGGTCGGACTCATTCGATATAAGTTGAAAAGAGGCGTGGCGATTTTTTTACCTGGTGTTGAAGATAAGTTATCGCTTTCTCCTGAACCGTGGCGTCGATATTGACGTTCTCCAGGCTTTTCCCGGTGATGGCCTTCATCTCGAAGCCGACCGCGATCGTCCCGGACAGAAGCTTTTCCATGCCGCCCTCTCCAAACATCTTCCTCCAGCGCGTCATCAGCGACGGGTCGATAGGTGCCTGGTGCA
>JAITKH010000227.1 GCA_031278535.1 Planctomycetota bacterium
TTATTCCCGTATTCTTCCGTTTTCCCTCCACTCGGGCCGCTTGACGCAGCCTCCGTCGGGCCGGGCTAATTGCCTCACTCCCCCTTTTTCAGGGACGACGAAGATATGGTGTTATGGCATCCTTCCTACGGGGGGCTGGAAGGGAATGCCATGAAGAAATATCCTGCCGGCGGCTTGAAATTATGCTTTTCGCCCAAGGAGGATCGTTTTCACAATTCCAATCTGCAATGTATATATTGCCTGCCTGAGACGAGGAGAGCGTTTGGATTTTTTTCGAAATTGTTGAAAGTCTCTCGCGTTCCTCCCTATCTTCGTTGGCATGCGTAGACTTTTACAGGACGATGCCAAACCAACAGGCGCTTATGCGGTACCGTATCGAAGAGGTTTCGAATGGTTAGCGCAAGGCCGATCCGGGGAAGGCGGCGAGGATCGCCCGCGCCACCCTGTCGCGGATAGCATTCGCCTCGGTGTCGGTGAGGGAGCGATCCGGCGCCCGCAGCAGCATGGAAAAGGCGATTCCCTTGCGGCCTGGTTCAAGACCGGGGCCGCGATAAAGGCTTTCGAACGCCAAGCTTTCCAGGAGAGTGGCGCTCCGCGCCGCCGTTTCCCGCACCTCATCCCAGCGCGCCGCCTCGGGAAGCGAGAGGGAAATGTCGCGCCGTACGCCGGGAAAGCGGGGAAGCTGCCGGTAGGCCCGCTCCTTCCGGACCGTCTTGGCCAAGACGGCCAAGTCGGCTTCGCCCAGACCGGGCCGGATCGGCAGGTCGAAACTTCCGGCGACCGCGACCGCGGTCTCGCCCGCAGTTGCGAAAACGGTTCCGTCGATGGCAAGTTCGCCGCCGCTTCCGGGAGCCATTCCGGGCAACTCCCCGACCGGGCGGAGGGTTACCGTTCCCGCCAGATTCAACGCCGCCACCACCGCCTCCAGCGCCCCCCGGACATGGCGCGGACCGCGGTCGTCCAGGATGGCCAACCGATCCCGTTCTTCCGATTCCGCCCTGTTCCGCCGGTAGGTGCGCCCGATTTCGAAGAGGCGGACATCCTGGAACAGACGGTTGACCTGGCGTGTCTCCAGGAGCGAGGGGACGAGTGCCGGGCGGAGAACGGGCCTGAGGGCGTTGACCGGATTCCGGACCGTGTACGGGACTGCGGCCGGGGCGAACGTCCTGCCCCATGCCTCCGGCACAAAGGAATCGGTGACGCATTCGTGATAGCCCAAGGCGACCAGGATGCGGCGGACCAGGCGGGCCGTTCGAGTCTCCGGTGTCACATGGGCCAGGGCCAACGGCATGGATATTTTTTCCGGAATGCGGTCGTAGCCGGCGAGGCGGATGACTTCCTCGATCAGGTCGGCCTCGCGCTTCAGGTCCTGCCGGAAGGTCGGGATGCGCAGGGTCGCGCCCGTCGTGTCCCGCCGCGTTTCCGCCAGGCCCAGTCCCTTGAATATGCGAGAGATTTCATCGGGCGGAACCGGGAATCCCAACAATTTATCGCAACGGGAATAGCGCATGGAAACTTCCCAGCTTTTCCCGAGTTCCGGATTGGTGTCCAACACCCCGGCGGCCAATTCGCCCCCGGCGAGTTCGAGGAGCAGGCCTGCGGCCCGGGCCGAAGCCCGCTCAGTCATGCCGGGATCGATGCCGCGCTCATAGCGGTATGACGACTCCGAGGACATCCTGGTTGATCGGGCGGCCCGACGGATGCCCCTGGGCTGGAACCAAGCGGATTCGAGGAGGACGTTTCGGGTGGTTCCGTCCACCTCGGTGTTGGCTCCGCCCTTGACGCCGGCCAGGGCCACCGCCTTTTCGGCATCGGCGATCACCAACATGCCTGACCCGAGAAGCGCCCCCTCGCCGGTGATGGCGGTGAAAAGTTCGCCTTCCCGCGCCAGGCGGAGTACAATGCGTCCCCCGGCCAGCTTGTCCAGGTCGAAGGCATGAAGCGGCTGGTTCATTTCAAAACAAACCAGGTTCGTGATGTCCACGATATTGTTGATGGAACGCTGACCGATGGCGACCAGGCGGTTGCGGAGCCAATGCGGCGACGGTCCGACCCGTACGCTCCGAACTACCCGGAGGGTGTAACGGGGACAGATTTCGGCCGCGCCCGGCATTACCGTGACCGAGGACAGGGCAGCCACGTCCGGGCCGGTTTCCCGGAGGGACGGGGCGGGCGCCCGGACGGAAAGGTTTTGTATTGCCGCGATCTCGTGTGCCACCCCCAGGTGGCAGAGCCAGTCCGGACGGTTGGTGGTGATTTCGGCATTCAGGGCGAAATCGCCGTCGATTGGCGTTGTCTCTTCGATGTTCAAGCCTGCCCGGGTAAGGATCGCCGCCAATTCCTTCGGATCGGACCGGGTTTGGGTCAGCTCCTTCAACCAATTGTAGGAGAGAATCATCAAGGTGGCCTTTTCTTCCTCAGAATTGCCGCAGAAACCGGAGATCGTTCTCGGTGAAGCGCCGGATGTCGTCCACGCCCAACATGAACATGGCCAGGCGCTCGATGCCGAAGCCGAAAGCGAAACCGGTGAACATCTCGCTGTCTATGCCGACGGCGTCGAAGACATTGGGATCCACCATCCCGCATCCTCCCAATTCCACCCATCCCTGCTGCCTGCAAACTCGGCAACCCTTCCCCCGGCAGAAGGCGCAGGAAATATCCATTTCGGCCGACGGCTCGGTGAAGGGGAAAAACGAAGGGCGGAAGCGCGTCGCCGTGTCCTCGCCGAAGGTTTCCCGGGCGAAAAGGGCAAGAAAACCCCGCAAATCGGAAAAGGAGACATTCCGATCGACCGCCAACCCCTCGATTTGCGAGAAGCCGTAGTGGTGAGTGGCGTCGACCGCATCCGGACGGTAGGTGCGGCCGGGGGAAACGATCCGGATCGGCGGCATGGAGGAGCCGCCGCCGTGCCGGAGGACATGCTCCTCCATCACCCGCACCTGCACGGTGGAGGTCTGGCTGCGAAGGATGGCGTTGTCGTCCAGGACGAAGGTATCGGCCTGATCCCGTACCGGATGATCTTCGGGCATGTTCAGGGCGTCGAAATTGTGGAAGGCATCCTCAATTTCCGGACCGTGACGGATGGTGAAGCCGAGGCGTTCGAAAATTCCGGTAAAATTTTCCATGGCCTGAGTCAGGGGATGGATGCTGCCTATCGCCTGGGTCAGCCCCGGGAGGGTGGGATCGGGAAGCGGTCCAGAAGGGGCGATGGCGGTTTGCTCCTTTCGTCCGCGCCAAGCAGCCTCCAATTCGGCCTTGATTGCGTTCAGGCGCTGTCCCGCCTCCCGCTTCCCGGCCGGGGGAACCTCGCGGATGCGGACCATCAGATCCTTCAGTTTTCCGGAGCGGCCAAGGACGGCTGATCGGATAGCCTCCAGTCGCTCGGGGGAATCGGCGGCGCCGATGTCCCGCAGCGCTTCGTTCCGGAAAATTTCCGCATCGTCCAGGATCGTCATAGGAACCCAATCTTTCCACGCTCCCGTGAGGAAGCGACACGTGTCTGTCCCGCAGATGCTGTATCCTGCGGCAACGATTTCAATCCACGCTTCCGCGAGAGGGCGACCGGAGTATATGCCGCAGGTCAGGTTCACCTATCCCGAGTTTCAATCCGCGCTCCCGTGAGGGATCGGCCGGAGTTCTCCTTCGCCAGTAGTCTGTAAAGAAAAAATCTTACCAAATTCCGAAGTCCGTTTGCTGCCGGAAGTACCTTCTGATGCCGGAGGGAATTCACTTCCCCGTAGGCAAAAACCGGACGAACCGGAGGAAGCGCCCCGCAAAGTCTTACTCTATGATTGAGCCTTTGCGGAACACTAGGCGCCCGCGTATGGAATGCCGGCGGATATCGACAAACAAAGCAAGGTGCCGGAATCGCGCCGGCCCTTGCTGATTTTCGGCAATGCTCCCGGTTTAGCGAACGGCCCACAATGGAAAATCAGGGACGATCCGCCCGTCCGCTATTGTTTGGCGGCGGTAAGCCGATTGGCGGCCCTGGCCAGGCGCGAGATGCGGCGTCTGGCGGCGTTCTTGTGGATAATACCCTTGCCCTTGGCCTTGTCGATGGCGGCCGAGACTTTTTTCAATCCCTCTCCCGCCGCGGCCGGGTCGCCGGCGGCGAGGATGCCTCGGTAGGCCCTTACCGCCTTTTTGAGCTTTTCCTTGCGTACCCGGTTGCGGGCCGTCCGCTTGACGGTCTGGCGTACGCGTTTTCTGGCCGATTTGATGTTTGGCATAGCCTTTCCTTCATTCCATAAGACGCCGGCGGCATGCCGCCGTGATGTTCTATTCCTCTGCCGTTTCGGATTCATCCTGATCGGGATCGTCCGTTTCGGGCTCCCACTGGCCGGGGATCGCCGTGGTCCCCTCGTCGTCTTCTCCGGCCGGCGGGGGGATGAGCGAAGAGGCGGCCGGCCGGCCCGGAGCCGGATGGATATACCCGGCCAGCCGATCCTTCACCGCCACCAAGGCGAAATCGGCGGCGACTACCACCGCCGGAGGCCAATAGCCACGTTGCGAGGGAACTGATATTTGGGAGCGTACGACAATGTCGTTGTATTCCGTCTCCGCCTCCTCCAGATACCGCCGGTATTCGTCCGGGTTCACGGATTCCTCGGCAAGCCGTTCCAGCGTCTGGGCGAGGGCAAGCTTGGCCTGGGGGAAAATGTCCGGTCCGGCGCTTCGGATCAGGTCGCGGAGCAGCGATTCAGCCTCGGAAAATTTGCCGCCCATGAAAAGAGCCTGCACCAGAGCCAGCCGCACCCGGGAGATGAAAACGCTTTTTGGATAGGAGGAAATGAATTCGCGGGCCGAGCGCTCCGCCGTCGCATAGTCGCGATCCGCAAAGGCGCGGGCGAAACGCGTCGCCAAAGCGCGAGCGCCGGCGGGAAAGCCCTTGTATTCGCTCGCCTCGCGGTCGAGGACGGCGATGTCGAAATCCGGCTTGGTGGCCAGTTCCACCTCGGAGCGGAAGACCGCATTTTCCGCCTCGGCTTCGCGTCGGGCGGCGGCGTGGCGGCCATAGGCGATGACGGCGGCGGCGGCGGCGATAATCAGGACCGCCGGGATCAGCCAGCGCCGCGACTTCCGGATTTTCTCCGCCACCCTAACCGCCAATTCGGGGGGATCTTCCCCCGAAACCGGTTGCTGCACGATTTCAGCCATGCGGCGCCGCTTTCGTCGTTCCGGCCTTGCCGGCCGTCCGCCAAAATAAAAATCTTCGCCGTCCCTTTCGAGGCGGCGAGATGCCATAATGAAGAAATTAGTATATCGTCCCTGGCGTCCGAGTCAAGAAAGTTTCCTGTTTATTCGCCGTTCTCTTCATCTTCCCAGGGAGAAGGCGCCGGACCCCGCTCGTCCTCCCGAAGGCCGGCCAGGCCGCTGTCCTCTTCATCGTTGCCACTTCGGCCGGCGCCGCCGCCGAATTTGAAGCGGAATTCCTCCAGGGTGAGCAATATTTCCCTGGCCTTGCCGTCACGGAAAGGCCCCAGCAGGCCGACGGAAGCCAACTGATCGATAATGCGGGAGGCGCGGCCGTAGCCGATGCCAAACTTGCGCTGCAGGAGCGACACCGATCCGCGTTGATTTTCGATAATGGTCTCGCCGGATTCGAGAAACAGTTCGTCGAAGGAGGAGATGTCCACGGTTCCGGCGGCGCCGCCGATGACCGGGCCCAGAAGATCCGGATGGTATTGCGGTTCGGCCCTGGCCTTGGTGAAGTCCACCGTCCGGAAAAGCTCCTCGTCCGAGACAAAAACGCCTTGGGCGCGGATAAGCTTTCCCACGCCCGGAGGAAGATACAGCATATCACCTTGTCCCAGCAGGGATTCCGCTCCGTTCTGATCGAGAATGGTGCGGCTGTCCACCCGGCTGGCCACCTGGAAAGCGATGCGGCAGGGCATGTTGGCCTTGATGAGTCCGGTAATGACGTCCACCGACGGCCGCTGGGTGGCGAGGATGAGATGGATACCGACCGCCCGGCTCTTGGCGGCGAGACGGGTTATGTGCAGCTCCACTTCCTTTCCCGCCACCATCATGAGATCGGCCAGTTCGTCGATAATCACCACCATGTAGGGCAGGCGTTTCGGGAACGCCTCGATTTCTTCGAGGCTGGCGAAGGCGTCCAGGCGCGTGCGGATGCCATCCTCCCCCAGCGCGTTGAATTTGGCGATGTTGTTCACCGACACCTGCGACATTTGCTCGTAGCGCTCGTCCATCTTCTGGCAAATCCATTCGAGCACCGCCACCGCCCGCTTCATGTCGGTGATGACCGGGCTCATCAGATGGGGAATGTCCTTGAAGCGGGACAGTTCCACCACCTTGGGATCGACCATGATAAGCTGCGTTTCGTCCGGGCGGCAACACATCATTACCGACATGATGATGGAATTGATGCAGACCGATTTGCCGCTGCCGGTGGCGCCGGCGATCAGGAGATGCGGCATGCGGGCGAGGTCGGCCACCAGCGCCCGGCCGGAAACATCCTTCCCGAGGCAGACGGGCAGGGCCTGGCGGCGCTTTTCGCGATTGATGGCCTCGACCGTCTCCCGGAGCGACACCAGTTCCTTCTCGGTATTCGGTATCTCTATGCCGATGGTGTTCTTGCCGGGAATCGGGGCGATGATGCGCACCGACTCCGCCTGGAGTTGCATGGCAAGATTGTCGGCGAGCGACGTTACCTTGTTCAGGCGGATGCCGGGGGCCAGGCTTATTTCATAAAGAGTGATGCGCGGTCCGCGTTCGATATGCACCACCCGCCCCTCGATTTTAAATTCCTCCAACGTCCGTTCGAGAATCCGCGCCCTGGCCTCGCTCTTCGTCCTGTCCTCGACGACAGGCGGATCCGGGGGATCCAACAGGTCCAGCGACGGCAGGACATAGTCGGCGAAGGCGTCGGACGGCCGCCCGGCGGCAGCCGGAACGGAAAAGGAAGCGGCGGCTGGTTCCGGCGACGGAGTACGGCCCGCCGGGATCGGCCGTCGCGGTTCGGGTCGCGCCGCCGCCGGCGCCTCCCTGTCTGGGGCCGCTGGAATGGGCGGCGTCCATTCCGGGGACGCGTCCGCCTCCGCGATATTTTTAGAATTTTCAGAAAAATTCGCGTTTTCCCGGTTGTCTGGAGCGTTCGGACCATCCAGGACGCCGGATTCGTTCGAACCGTTTTCTTCATCTGAAACATCCGCCTCGAGCACCGGGTCGCGGCTCTCCGGCCATCCGGCCGTTTCGCCGTTCCCGTTTTCATTCTCGTCCGCCGTTTCCGGCTGCGGGCGAGCGGGAACGGCTTCCGCAATTGGTTCGGGGAACGCCGGCGTTTCCCCGTCCCCGTCTGCTACGGCGCCATCGGGTTCGGGATCGAGAAAACGGGAAACGAACCTGTCCCTGAGCCGCCAGGATCGCCGGGGACGGGTCTCCGGAGGCGGTTCCTCTCCAATGACTCCGATTGTTTCGGGCGCACCGGAACCGGAGACGGCGCCGGCGGTGACCGCGCCAAGCCGGGGAGCGGCGACGCGGTCCGCCGCCGCTGCCGCGCCAGCCAGAGCGGGACGCGGGCTCAGGAGCAGGCGGAACAGGGAGGAAATCCGCAAACCCAGGCCGGCCAGACCGAAAACGGCATCCATAAAAAGAAAGACCGATTGGCGCGCAGCGATGACGGCGGCTTCGCCGAAGGCGAGCAGGGCGCCGAGAAGAAAAGTTCCGGCGGCGGCCAGGACGATGCCCCAACGGCCGAAGTACAGGAGCGCCGGCGGCGAGACATAAACGGCGAGAAGTCCTCCCGTTTCCAGGTCGTAGCGGTTGGCGACGGCAGAATGGCCGAGCGAGACGGCGGCGAGAACGAGTACGCCGCCGAAAATTTGCGGCCAGGTGGAAAGGAAACGTTTGCTCAGGGCAATATGCGCACCCCAGGCGGGGAGGAGAAAGGCAAGGATCAGGGAAGCGGCGCGGCCCATGGTGTTCACCGTTCCAAATGCCATCCAGGCGCCGGCCAGGCCGGTGAGGCAGGTCTTGGCGGCGGCGCGCATGTCAAGCGCGATGTCGGCGGAAAGGAGGGACAGAAACAGAAAGACGCCCAGTCCCGCCAGGATCGTGCCGGCTGCGACAGCGAGGAAATCGAGAAATCGCCGGGTTCCGGAAAGGGCGTTGCGACTGGTTGCGGTCATGGTCGATCCTTCTTCAATAGTGTTCCACAAAGTCTGCATCTTTGATTGAGACTTTGCGGGGAGTGTCGCCGGTTCATCCGGCAACCGCTTTCCGGGAAAGTGAATTCCCCTTTGGCCCCGGAGGCCGATTCCGACAACAAACGGATTTCGGCATCTGCGGGTTTGGTCTTTTCAGGACACTAGTTTCCGCCCCGAATCGCCGAGACGGAGGTTTCACGACGTTGTCGCCCGCAGGGAAAAATAGACGAGGCCGGCGAGCGCCGCCAGGCAGCAGTAACCGGCAAACCATACCAGTCGACCACCAACGACCAGCCGTTCAAGAAGCGCCAGGGCGAAGCCGCCGGCGGCGGCGGCGGCCGCCATACCCAGGAGGAGGGGACCGATCCCCGTCCCTCCGGCGAAGCTGTCCGCCGGCGCGCCGTGGCGAAGCATCTCCAGACCATGCAAGCCCGCCGCCCCCAACACGGCCGGGATGGAGAGCATGAAGCTGAAGCGGAACGCCTCGGCGCGATCCGTCCCGCAGAGCATTCCGCCCGCGATGGTGAGTCCGCTCCGGCTTATTCCCGGCGCCAGGGCCAACGCCTGGAAGAGCCCGACCACGACAGCGCCGGACCAGCCGAGATCCCGCAGGGGAAGGGTTGGATTTTTCCGCATCTCCGCTGTCGCCAGGGCGGAAGCGGTGACCAGGAGGCCGAGGCAGATCATGGCCGGCGACTGGCGCAGTGCCTCGAAGAATTCTTTGCATGCCAAGCCGATCAGGGCGGCGGGAACGGTGCCGGCAACGGCGAACCATATCGCCTCGCGCCCATTGTGCCAATACCAGAGAATGGAACGGCGGAAATACGCCAGTACCACCCCCAAGGTGGCAAAGTGGAGAAAGGCGTCGAAAGCCGGCGGCGCCTCATGCCCGAGACCAAGATGTTCGATCAGGGCGAGGTGTCCGCTCGATGAAACGGGAAGGAATTCGGTCAATCCCTGGATAAGCCCGAGAAGGGCGGCCCAGAAATATCCGATGTCCGCGGTTCCAGTCCCTATGTCCATGCGGCTCCGGTCCCTCCGGGAAAAGGCGGCGGCATCCGCCCGGGCGGCGGACAAGCGCCTTGAGCGTCTTATCGGCCGGTTGCCGGTTCCGGGCGCACAACTTTCTTCGCAAGGCGGGAAAATGAGGAGGGCGAGGGGACTAGTGGTCTGTAAAGTCTAAACCCTTACAAATTCTGAAGTCCGTTTGTTCCGGGATTGACCTTTGATGCCGGAGGGGAATTCACTGCCCCGGAGGCGGAAACCGGATGAACCGGGGGCACTCCCCGTAAAGTCTCAACCACCGATTGAGACTTTACGGAACACTAGTGCTTTGAAAAGACTAAATTTATGGATGTGAATGTTTTTTGTTTTGGAACCGCCCTCTGATACGAAAAGGGATTCATTTTTCTGGGGACGGGAGG
>JAITKH010000290.1 GCA_031278535.1 Planctomycetota bacterium
TCCAGCGCCGCCTCGATGCGGGTGAGGTAACCGGCGTCGGCGCCGTGGCCATCGAACTGGAGACAAAGGTACGGCTTTCCCGTCCGGCTCATGATTTCCTTGAAATACGAAAGGATGTAGCTGTCGGGGCCGCACATGAAGTTGGTGAAGTAGATGCCGAACAGGCGCGGACTCCGCGCCACATAGGCGGCGCCGGCAAGTATTTTTTGTCCATAATGCCAGTACATGTTGGAAAACTCGGGCAGGATGTCATCGAGATTGACGGGCAGCATGTCGATGAAGAGGACAGGATAGCCCATCTGCGCCATTTTCCGCGGCAAATCCAGGGTGAGGCCGGCATCCACCGTATTGTAGGGGCGGCCGATGCAGACAAGCCCCAGCCTGTCGTTCTTCTCCAGCCAGTCCAGCGCCTCCCGGCCCAATTCAAGGGATTTTTTGGCGAAACGCTCCTGTTCGGACCGTCCGGCCCGGATAGCCCGGAGCGTTTCGCCCTCGCTTACGCCCAGCGGCCGCAAGCCTTCGGCAAGCGAACGGGCGGCCTCCCTTTCGGGACGATTCAGGAGCACCACGGGCGAAAGAATCCGATCGCGGTTGGGAAGGCCGGCGGCGGCGCGGAGCACTCCCGGATGCGCCTGGACGTAGCAGCAGAAATGGGCATCCGTGAAACCCGGCCAAATTGGCTCCCGCAGCATGTGCGGAACCAGGAGCCAGTCGATTTTCCCTCCCGAGAGCAATTCCGCCGCATGGCCGTGGCTCGCCTCCACCGGGGCGCAATACTCGGCCGAACTGATTGCCACGCCTTCGCGCAGGGTCTTTTCGCCGGTGCGGGAAGAAAAGATCGGCTGGAACCCCAGCTCTTCGACGAATTTTTTCCAGAACGGGTAGTAGCCATAGGTGCCAAGCGATTGGAGAAGGCCGATCCGGCCCCGGACCGGAACGGACGGCTTGGGGCCGGAATCCAGGGCCAGCCAGGCGCGGTGGCGCCGGCGCCACCACTCGAACATGGGGTTTTCCCGCACTCGCACCTTCTTCTCGGCGTAGTCGCGGCCGCATTTGAGGCCCCAGGCCAGGATTCCAGAACCGGTCCGGATCAGGGACAGATTGCAGGTGTTGTGGCACAACTCGCAGATTTCATAGTCAACCTCCACCCTGGCGTCGGCGAAAGCGAGTCCCTTGAAACGCTCCGACCGCCTTTCCTCCGGAACCCGCAATTCGACAAGAAGACACATGCCCAGCGCCCCGGTGAGGTGGCAATAGGGGCTTACCCGGATTTCCTTCCCCAATTCCGCCTCGAAGGCGGCCACCAGCGCCCGGTTCCTGGCGGTGGCTCCCTGGAAATAGACGTGGTCGCCGATATGCAGGCCGCCCACCACCTTGTTCAGGTAATTGTCCCGTACGGAGTGAAGAACCGCGGCAGCCACTTGATCCTTGTGCCAACCCCGGGCCAGGAGCAGATCGAGATCGCGCTCCATGTAGACGGTGCAACGGTCGGAAGTGAGGGGACATGGCTTGCCCATCGCCCGATCGGCATATTCGGCAAGGGGAATGCCCAGCTTCAGCGACTGCTCCTCGATGAAGCTGCCGGTGCCGGCGGCGCAGACATAGTTCATAATGGAGTTGTATACCATGCCGTTCTGGAGTTGCGTGAACTTGGCGTCCTGCCCGCCCAATTCGATGATGGTATCCACCTCCGGATCGATAAAGACGGCGGCGGCGGCATGGGCAGTTATTTCGTTGGTGGCCAAATCCGCCCCGATGAGCGCGCCGATCATTTTGCGGCCTGAACCGGTGGCCCCCACGCCCTTGACGTCAAGGGCGAAGCCTCCCTCGCGCTCCATCTCCCTTGCCGCCCGCATGAGAAGCTGGACCGCCCGGATGGGATTGCCCGAGGTTTTCCGGTAAATCCAGCCGACTGCCTGGCGTTCCCGATCAAGAAAAACCGCCTTGGTGGAGGTGGAGCCGATATCAATTCCAAAGGAGACGACAATCGTACCGGAACGGGGTTGGGTAATGGCAATTTCCGAACCGTCGGCATCCACCCAATGCCTGGCCCATTTGAAGTCGGGATAATTGGACAGCTTGAGCTCGAGGGGAGGACGAAGGCCGCCGCCCCCGGAATCGATTCCCGGAGAGCCGGCGGCGGCGGATATGGCGACGGCAATCGGCCCTTCGGGCATTCCCTCCCGCGCTCGTTTCCACGCCACCTGGGCGGCGCCGAGGGCACCGATCAAGTGCGGGGCGTCCGGCACAGCCACCTCCACACCCAGCTTGTCGCGAACCGCGCCAACCACCACCGGATTGATGGCGACGCCGCCGATGACCGCCGTCTTTCCGGCGAGAGCGCGTCCGCCCAGGAGGCCGTCCACGGTGGAATTGCCAAGCCCGACGCAGAGTCCGGCGGCAATGGCGTCTACGGTGAATCCCTCCTGCTGGAGATGGATCATGTCCGATTTGGCGAAGACGGCGCAACGAGTGGCTACGGCCGGCGGTTTCTTGCCGTATCGCCCGGCCCGCTCCCCCAGTTCGGCAGGCTGGATCTGGAGGCGAAGCGACTGCTGATCAAGGAAGGCGCCGGTGCCGGAGGCGCAGGCGCTGTTGACGGAACTCTTCTGGTAACTCCCGTCGTCGGCCAGGCGGGTGAGACTGAAGGATCCGCCGCCAATCTGCACAATGTTCCTGGCGTCGGGAATCCTCGCCCGCACTCCCTCCACCCCGGCCACCACCGGATCGATGAAACCGCCGCCGAGACTGGCCAGCGCCTCGCCGCCGCTGCCGGTGCGGACCATGCTGCGGATGTCGCCAAGCGGATAGGCTGCAAGCAGTTTCCGCGCCGCCGCCGCCGGCTCGCCATGATGGCGTTGGTAGTCGGATTTGACCAGGCCGCCCTCATCATTCAAGAGGACAACGCCGACAAAAAGACTCCCCACGTCCAGGCCAAGGTACTTCATGGTATATTATTCCGCCTTTCCGTGATTGCGGCGGCGCGCCGTCGACAAAGACGCCGGCGTCAAGTGAACCAGGACGCCGGCAAAGGCGGATTCTATAGGAAGACGCCCGCCGGGACAAGTCTTTTCGCCTTGCTTCATGGCACCCGAAAGCCGCCGGCCATATCCTGCAAGCGCGACTCCGCCACACCTCCCCAGAATCCCGGATCCGGGTCGACCCCGCCGGCTTCAGCGGGCGACACCATGGCAGCGGCATTCCTGGCCATGCGGTAGTGGTTGGCGGCGTCGTCCGGGCGTCCCAATCGCGACAGGGCATCGCCCATTCCCACCAGCGCCTGAGCGCCGAGGGGTTCGCCGAACCGATCACGGACGTCCTGCCAGACGGCATAGGATCGCCGGTACAATCCCTCGGCGTCGCCGGCCTCCGCACCGTTTCTGGCCAATATCCTTTCCCCGGCCCGGAAATATTCGTTCGCCAGGAGTAGCAGGGCGTTTTGCAGCATGGCGCGGAAGCGTTCCGGGCTGTGCGGCGGACCTTCGGTGTCGCCGAGGCGGCTTCTTTCCAGGGGCGCCCCGTTCCCGCCAAGCATCTCGCGGATGACTGCGGCGTTCAGGTGGAAACGGTCGAGAGAGGGATCGAACAGCGCCGCGGCGTAGCGGCGGCCGTCCCTCAGGTTTTCAAAGTGCGCCCGGGCCAATCCGGCCGGTTCCTCGCTTCCGCGCCCTTCGGCCAGGACCAGCAGGGTTTTGGCCAAGAGGTACTCGGCCTCGAAGCGAGCCGCCATGACGTCGGCGAAATCCGCAGGCTCCACCTGGATTGACAGGCCGCCTTTGGTGCCGGCGTCGAGGACGTAGCGTTCCAGCACTTCGGTCAGATTCTCCCGCGCCCGGTCATAGAGATCGAGCCAGGGGCGCTGGCCGGATTCTCCGGCCGGGGCCGAGTCCGCTTGACGGGCCCGTTCCGCCAGCACATGGCGGAGCCGCGCCAAGTCGAACGAACTCCAGCGCCAGGCGCGGGCGGCCGGATTGATGCCGACAGCCTGGCGGACGTAATTGAAGGCCTGCAGGGCGGTCTGGATTTGCGGATCGTTTTCCCGATCGAGCGGCGGCAGGGGTTGGGCGTCGTCGCCGAGAAGTTCCGGAGCGTCCCTGGCGATCCCGGCGTCCAGGAGGACGCGCCCGATATAGTAAATGGCATTGAAGCGCTCGGGAGTGCGCCGGGGAACGTTCCGCCGGAAGGCTTCGAGCGCCCGATCCGAATCGTGGAGGAACCAATAGGTCCGGCCCAACAGGTTGTCGGCCCTGATCACCGCCATGGTCGGCTCCGTCCCGGGAATGGATGAATGACCGAAGCGCTCCATGAATCTTTCCAGGCTTTCCGCCGCCCGTTCCAGCAGCCCGGACCGGAAAAAGCCGTCCGCCGCATCCAGGTAGGATTGCATCTCTCCGAGCGATCCCCTGGCCCGGATCGCGGACTCGAGATGTCGGCGGGCCGCTTCGGCCGTGAGGGAAAGCGCTTCCCGGTTCCGGCCCTGGATCTCGCGGACGGCTGCAAGCCGCTCCCGATTCAGGGCCAGGGCATGATTGATTTCGCCGGGATTCCCGCCGAAGCGTTCCAGAGCGTCGCGATAGGCGGCGGCACTCCCTTCCAGACGTCTGGCCGCCTCGGCCGGCGGCGCACCCAACGGCACCGCCGCCCATTCTTCCGCCAGGGAAACCAGGAAATCGCGGACTTCGTCCGGATCGACCAGTCCGCCGGGGGACAATTCCGCCGCAGAGGGGAACGGCGCGAAACTGATCGCCCCGAAGGCGCCGCGGCGCCGCAAATCATAAGGCAGCGCCTCCTCCAGCAGCAGCCGGTTTTTCCAGACGGTCTCGTCCTCGAACAGCAATTCCGGCGGGCGGGCGAGCAGCCGCGCCAAATTCTCGTTCCAGTCCCGCGACGGAAAATCATCCGCCTGGTAAAAATCGTCGCGGCGGAGCACGCCGTTCATGGCGCCGATGAACCGGTCGGTGGCGACGCCGTCCAGCCTCCGGCCGCTGGCGACGTAGAGAGCCAGATTCCGTCCTTCCGGCGAAATCGCGTTCCACAGCGCCCGCCACGCCCCCGGTCCGATTCGGCCGGCCGGATTGCCAAGTTTCATAGCGAGGGCGCGCCAATCGGCGTCCTGGGCGTCGAACCGGAGCGGCTGGGGATGGGCGTAGCCGCCAAGGACGAGCATCCCCGCCTTCCGGAGATCGCCGCGATCAAGGGCGGAAGCAGCCAGACCCAGCCGCGCCGCCAGGATCAGTTCCTGGCTGGACAATGGATTGAGGAGTTTTTCCAGACGTTCCTCAGTCTGCCGTTTCCGGCCTAGACGCCAACTTTCCCGGGCCGCCTGGACGGCGGCCCGGTCCCGCTTTTCGCCCGGCGGCAGCTGGGAAGCGGCCAGATCGTAATTGGCAATCGCCTTAGCGAGATAGCCCCGCCGGCGTTCCTGTAGCGTGTCGCCGCCGCCTGCCAGGGCAACGAGGCTTCCCGCCGCCGCCGCTCCGACCGATTCCGGAAGGGGGAGGATGAATTCGGGCCTGGCAAGCGCCTTTCCCGTCGCCAGGGGAACGGCCAGCGTCCGGGCCGGCAGAGGTTGACCGGAAAATTCCTCCAGCCAGCCCCGAATCGTTTCACCGGCGCGGATGAGCCTGTCCGTTCCGGTGTACTCCCCGGCCGGCGTCAAGTCGGCCAAATGCGAATTGGCGTCGGCCAGACCGAGAACGGCGTCCAGGCGCTGTTCTGGAGCGGCGGCCGGCGATTCGATCAGGCTTTCATAATGCTTCGCCGCCGCGGAGAAAGCGGCCAGAGCCAGGCCGGGATTGGCCCGGCGATACACATCCCCCTCCTCCGCGTACATTGCGGCCAACCGTCCGTCGACAAGGGGGAGGTCTCGCTCGTCCGGCATTCCGGCGCGATGGCGAAGATACCAGAATTTGGCCCGATCGGTGCGGCCGGTCCCATCGTAGGCTCGAGCCAGCAGCAGATCGGCTTGGCGGTATTCATCGGGCCCCAGTTCGAATATCCGCCTGGGCAAATCCCCCGCTCCGGCGTCGTTGCCGAGGGATCGCCTGAACGCCTCGCGGCGGCGGGCGTCCACTTCCCGTTGGATATCCTCCAATATGGATCGGGCCGCATCCGGACGCCGCATGGCGATGTCCGATTCGGCCAGGCGAAAGTTGAGATATTCCTTGCGCCGCTCCTGCCGCAGCTGGATTTCGACGGCATTGTCGGAGAGGAAATTCTCGGGCGCCGCTTCAGCTGCCTCAGCCGCGCCCGATCGGCGATCAAAGAAATTGGCGGCGGCATAGGCGGCCGCCGCGGCCGGGGCGCGTTCCGCCTTTTCCCAAAGGAGCGCATCTGCATAGGCCGCGGCCGCGTCTTCCCTGGCGTGCTCCACCAGCTCCGGGTTGTTTTCGGCAAGGAGGCGGTTCGATTCGCCCAGGAGGAGATGCGGATTGACGATGCCAGGATGATCGCCCAGGGAGCTCCGGTGGAAGACGAACAGGTTGAGGAAACTGTTCCGCGCCGCCAAAGCTTCATCGGCGGGATCGTGAAGGCGAAGGGGAAGATCCGGATTCATCAGCCGATACAGGTGATCCAGACCCTCGTAATAGAACGTTTCCGGCGACGGCGGCTGGACGGACTCCTCCTCGGGATAGACGATCCAGGCATAAAGGGCAAGGGCGGCCGCCATTCCCATGAAGATGAACGGATGCCAGGCGAGCATCCAGTTGAGAACGCGGAAGAGCTTTCCCCGCCATGCCGGTCCCGCCGCCTCGGCATTGACTACCGCATCGTCCGTGCCCCCCGCTGCCGCTTCCTGAACCGGCACAGTGCTTTCCGCCTCGGCCATGGCTCCTCCGCGCTCCGCGCCCACGCCCCTTCCGGTCAACGCATATCGTATGGATGACCGGACGCGTTTCAAGGGCAAAGGTCGCAAGCCCGCCCATGTCCGTCCCTTCCCGATCCGGCAGAATGGTCTGTACAGTCTCAATCTTTCCAAATTCTGAAGTCCGTTTGTTCCGGGATTGGCCTCTGATGCCGGAGGGGAATTCACTTCCCCGCAGGCGGAAACCGGATGAACCGGGGGCGCTCCCCGCAAAGTCCCAAACAAAGATTGGGACTTTGCGGAACAAGAAGCTTTATTCCCCAGGAAACTCGTTGAGGCGAACCGTTTCGGGATTGCGAATGCATTGTTCCGGTTTTTGTTTCTTGTAATGGCTTTACAATTCGACTGTTGCCAAAACTCCATATAAGGACAGCCGTTCCCGGAGGGAAGGAGCAATACGCGGATTCCCAACAACAACTGAAACAGCATAAAGTTGCGAAATTCGAAACCGGAGCGGCGCATTATTATTCCTCGCGCCGACTCCCGCCAAATTTGCGGGTTGACAAACGGCTTGATTGCGTCAATGATATATGTTCTGGGGCTTTGGAATTGCGGGTTCGCGCCTGCGGTTGTGCCGGATTGCCTTGAACGCGCCTGTACGGGCGCGAAGGGAGTATCGGTGTCTGACGAATCACGCCGCCGCGTGGAGATAGAGGCGGCGCTGAAACAGATACAAACCATTCAAAGACGTCAGGCCCGGACGCGAGGGCGGATGTGGCGCCTCGATATTTCTCCCGCCGCCATGATCATCCAGGGGGTGATGGTTTTCGCAATCGGCGTATTGGTAGGACTGGGCGCTTCAGTACTTTACCAAATCGTCTTTCCTTGAACGCCCGCGGACAGGGAATCGCATGCAAATTCGGCCAAGAATCGTCATAACCGGAGTTGGCCTCGTTTCCCCGCTCGGAAACGATCTTGCGACGATCAGGAACGGACTTCTCGCCGGCCGGTCGGGCGTAAGGAAATTGACCCCCCGATACATGGACGAATGGCCGGCCGGCATCTGTGATTTTCCAGTTTCACGGTATCAAAGCCGCAAAGAGGCGCGGCGCGGTACCCGGGCCGGGCAGATAGCCGTCTTTTGCGGTCGCGAGGCGATTCGGGACGCAGAACTCGAACTTTCAAGGCTTGATCGTTCGCGAATCGGGATTTTTGTCGGAATCACCGAACACGGCAACGTCGAGACTGAAAACGAGGTGGCGAACATCAAGGATTACGGATACAACGTCAAATACTGGTCGCATCATCACAATCCCCGCTCCATCGCCAACAACCCGGCGGGCGAGCTCTGCCTGAATGCCGGGATAACCGGCCCGCACTGGTGTGTCGGGGCGGCCTGCGCCGCCGGCAATTGCGGCTTGATACAGGGCGCCCAGCAGCTTATCCTGGGCGAAGTGGATTTGGCATTGGCCGGCGGCGTGTCCGAATCAATCCACACTTTTGGTATCTTTGCCAGTTTTCTGGCCCAGAACGCGCTGGCGCCGGTCGGCGACGATCCGGCTAAGGCCTCGCGCCCGTTTGATCGCGACCGAAACGGCATTGTCATCGCCGAAGGCGGTTGCCTCTTCACGCTGGAACGGTTGGAGGACGCGGAAGGGCGCGGCGCAAAAATTCTCGCCGAACTGCTCGGTTGGGGAATCAATACGGACGCCACCGATTTCGTACTTCCCAATCCGGAACGCCAAGCCCAGGCCATGCGCCTGGCCCTTGCCCGGGCGGGACTGGAGCCGGGGGACATCGATATCATCAGCGCCCACGCCACGGCCACTCCCGAGGGCGATCCCAAGGAGGTCGACGCCATTCGCGAAGTTTTCGGCGCCGACTGTGGTGCCTATGTCAATGCCGCCAAAGGCTATTACGGCCATGCCATGGGTGCGGCCGGCGCCTTGGAACTTGCCGGGAATCTGCCGTCGTTCGAGGACGGGCTGGTACATCCGGCCATCAACATAAACGATCTCGATCCGGCCTGTGCGCTTCCCCGGCTTGTGATTAACCAGCCGGTTCGGCCGGGGCGTTTTCCCCGCCGCATCCTCAATAACAGCTTCGGGATGCTTGGCATCAACGCCGTAACGGTGGTGGGGAAATTCGAAAAGGAATAGCTATCGGGAAGGGGACGCTGTTGCAAATGTGAGAAGAACGGATTGTATGCGGCTTGCCAATACTATTCCGGGCGTCTCCGTCAAGGGACGCCCGGTGAGAAAATTCCGGCTGTTCATGGCGTTATTCTTGACGGGTTGTTTCAAAAATCTCCGGAAAAAAGACTGTCAAGCATCTTTTTCGTGCCATTTTTTATTGCTTCAGAGGTGACCAGGGTTCCGGTCTCCAGCCTCATCCTAACATCGGCCACCTTTTCCTGGCGGAAGTCGGAAGCCAGCCGTAGCTTGGCTTTGCGCCGGGTCTCGGGACTGATTAAAACCGAGTCTGAATCTGCGGCAACCGTTTCAGCCGTCTGTTCCGCCCGTTCGGCGGTTTCTTTCAAGTGCGCATCGTCCTTCTGGGAAAGTTTGCGCAATTGTTGGAATTCTCCGTATCCGGATATTCTCATGGTTATCCCCCCTGTGGATCAGGGTTTCCATTTCCAGCCGCAGGTGTCGGCGCTTGAAAAAAAATCCCCCGAAACGGTTCCAGAACTCCCGCGCCCATTTGGCGGAACGGCGGCCGCGGAATATGTCCGGCAGAATGCCCTTTCGGCGCAATTCAATTTCTTGTAATCGGTTGTGCCGTCCACGATCAATCTCCGGCGCCGATTCCTCCGGCATCCCTGGTTCCAAACCTCACTTTCCTTATCGGTGGCGGGAAGGGAAACTTGAGGGGAAAATAACTTGTCTTGACACAAAGGCGCGGAACGGTAAATTTTCTTTCCAATCATGAAAAAAGACCGGGCGGCGTTTTCCGGCGAGGTCGGAAAGAGGAAAGAATGATAACCATGAAATTCGGGGGGACGAGCGTCGGGACAGCCGACAGCATCCGACAAGTCTGCCGCTTGATCAAGACTGAATTGGAGAGGAGGCCGATTGTCATCGTTTCGGCCCACAATTCGCCATCCCTCCGGATGACTGACACTCTGGTGGCTTCGGCCAAGGCGGCCAGGGACGGGAGGCCGGATTCCCGCCGGGTTCGTGATGCCCAGCTCCGCCTCTGTGGGGAGTTGGGGATGGACACGGCCGCCGCCGGGATAGATTTTCTGCTGGAACAGATTGACAAGCTCTTTTCCGGCATAGCGATGATCGGGGAATTGACTGCACGAACCATGGATGTGGTAATGAGTTTCGGGGAACGGATGTCGGCGCGGGTGATTAACGATGTGCTTTCTCGCGAGTTCGGAGTAAACTCGATTTACCGATCCTCCGTAAGCCTTGGCCTTCGAACCGACGCCAATTTCGGCTCTGCCCGGCCCGATCCGTCCTGCTATCCGGCGGTGGCCAAACAAATCGCCGATCTCGAGTACGAGACGCTAGTGACCACGGGATTCATCGCTTCCACCGCCGACGGGAAGATCACTACTCTGGGCCGGGGAGGGTCGGATTATTCTGCCACCATTTTTGGAGCGATCGTCGGCGCCGAGGAGGTGCAGATTTGGACAGACGTCTCCGGAGTGATGACCGCCGATCCCCGGCTGGTACCGGAAGCCAGGAGCATCCCGGAACTTACTTTCATGGAGGCTTCGGAGTTGGCCTGGTATGGCGCGAAAGTACTCCATCCCGCCACCATGATCCCCGCAATCGAGAATGACATTCCGGTGCTGGTCAAAAACACGACGGCGCCGGAGCATCCGGGAACGGTTATCCGCCGCCATATCGTGAAAGAGGAAGGCGCCCCTCCTGTGAAGTCCCTGGCGGTAATGAAGGGAGTGGTGATGGTTACTATCACCACTGGACGCATGTTTGGCGCCCACGGCTTCATGTCCAAAGTCTTCGACGTGTTCAACCGCCATGCGGTGAGCGTCCACATGATCGCCACCTCCGAGGTAACCATCAGCGTCACCACTCAGGATTCGGAAAATGTCGAATCGGCGGCGGCAGCGATACGCGACTTTGCCGACGTCAGGGTGGAGCGTGGTTTCTCCCTCATCTCGGTGGTGGGCGAGATGATGCAGGGAACGCCGGGCGTCGCGGCACGGGTGACCCGGGCCATGGCCGAGAACCGGGTCAACATTCACATGATAAGCCAAGGCGCGAGCGAGATAAACATCGCCCTAGTGGTGGAAGACCCCCAAATGAAGCCGGCGGTGACCGGCCTGCACAGGGAATTTTTTGGAATAAGCGCATAGCTGTCGCCGCTTTTTTCAGGATTCCTCCCGCAATACCATTCGCCGCCGAAGTAGCCGCAAGCCGGCTTCCACCTGTAATTCGCTTGCATTTGAGCCATAGAAGTCATGAAAATAGCATACCGGATTTTCAAATGAAATTGTGGCATCCGTTTTTGGGCAGACACCACTGCACACGACTATTTCATGTTCGAGCAGGTGCTGCCTTTCGGAATATGGTCGAAACGCTCCGGGTTATTCGTCGTAAATCAGTTCCGATGCCATGGAGCCATGCGGCCAGCAAATCCAAACCCCGTCCGAAGACACTTTGTTCAGGTGGGCCATGTCGTTTAAGCTTTATCGGCGCGATGGCCTCGACGCTCCAGAGTCCGCCGGCATTGGCGATATAGTTGTTTTGCCGTAAACGCATGAGAAAAGGAATGCGTTCCTCCTGCATCCAGGCAAACCACTTTTCGCCGACGAATTCCCGGTCTCCGATGAGGCATTCGATTCGTTCATGGCCGGACAGGCGGAGAAAACGGCGGACAAGTCGCCGGCGCTCCTGTAACACTTGACGACATCGGCAAGGAGAATGGACTTGGCCCCGATCACGGTCACAACAAAAGCGGCGAAACAATCGGCGCACGATTTGTTGAGGCCCAGCGCCTCCTTGAGAGCGCTGGCCACCTTGCAAAAGGTTTTCGGAAACACGGCGGTTTCCTCCGGATGTTCCGGTAAAGGTCGGCACCCGTCATATTCCCTCTTATCCATTGCATTTCAAGATGTAAAAGAAATTTTATAGATTTTTAGTCGTGTACGGTGGAGTAGACACCAAGGCAATTCCTCTTTGCGCCGAAAAATCGGCTTTCGCGTGAATATCCGTGCGTTGTCGGAAAGTTGGAGGCAGGATTCCTGTACAGGCGCTTCAAGCAAAAATATTTGTCTTGCAGACATATCCGATTATAATGATCCTCGACATACTGTGGATTTTTATTTGCTTTCGAAACTGTTCGATGATTTCAGGTGTCGCTCGTGTCATTGGAGGATTCGTCTTTGGAAACGGGCGGATCGCTGAGCGTTTTATTTGTCTGCACTCATGGCCCGCTCCAGGGCAGGACCTTCAAGCTTGATGGAGGGCCACTTTTCATTTTTGGCCGGTACTCCCGGGCCCATTTCGACTTGTCGGATGATCCGGCAATCAGCCATCTCCATTTCATCGTCGACGTGTCGGACAATCACGTACGCATAGCCGATCTTGGTTCCACCAACGGGTTGATGGTAAATCTCCAGCGTTTCGGCAGGCGATCCGGGGCAACCAAGGGAGGGTTTATCGATATTAAGCATGGCGACGCGATTCTCGCCGGTTCCAGCCTTTTACGCCTGGTCGTCAATAACGCACCTCTGCCCATTCCTTCCCGGACATTAACCACCACGCGAATCGTGTCGGCTTCAAGGGAGGCAGGCGACGGCTCGATCGGATTGACTACCATCATGCGTAGGGAAGATGAGGAAAAGCTGTTCAATTCACCGGAGAAAATCGCCCTGGGGCAATCCCCTGAACTATTGCCGGTCATTTCGGGCTACACAATCCTCTCCTACATCGGCGGCAGCGAAGCTACCGGTATTTTCAAGGCGATAAAAGATGATAGCGGCGCCACGGTCGCGGTAAAAATCCTTCGTTCCTCCCTGGCGAGCGGCAAGAGAACGGCAATGCTCCAATTATTCAATCGGGAAAAGAATGTAATGAGGCGGCTCCATCATTCCAACATCATCCGCTACATGGGCGAAGGATTGACGGCGAACAATCCTTACTTTGCCATGGAATACGCCGGAGGGGGGAACTTGGCGGAATTGATTGCCCGGGAAGAAAAGAAAGGACTTGCTTTAGATCGATCAATCCCGCTCTTCATCCAACTGCTGGAGGCGGTTATCCATATGCACGACGCCTTCCTGGTACATCGAGACATCAGACCCAGGAACATTCTTCTGGACCCCAGGCGCGGCGGAGGAATGGCGGTGAAGCTTTCAAATCCGAAATTTGCCTGTTGCTTTTCGAACCATAAGGAAGGTGATTTTCCCCCGATAAACCATGCGGCGGAAACTCCTGCCTATATGGCGCCGGAACAACTGAGCAACCTTACCATGGCCATTCCCCAATCGGATGTATTCAGTTGCGCCGCCGTTTTTTTTGAATTGCTGACTGGAACCACCGCCTATGATTCACCAGAATCAGACCACACCGCCGCCAGACCTGTCAGGCGCATCCGTCCCATAAATTCCGTCCACCCCGATCTCGATCCGCGTTTGAAGGAAATAATTGATCGTGCCCTTTCCTTCAATCCCGAGAACCGGCAGGCCGATGCCAGGGAATTCCTGGACACCCTACGGGAGTCTCTGTCCTAAGTCTCTGCGGCCTATGATGCCCGGACTGTGTTTTTCCCGCAACCGTTCCGTACCGCCACCTCGAAGCCGTCTTCCGCCGCCACTGCGGCTACCGCCGTCACCGGGTGCGAAAAACTGGTGAAAACGCCGCCTGTAAACAGGAATTCACAGGCTTCGGCGGCACATCCGGCAGTGAAACTGGAAACACGCAAGGCGTCTGGAACTTCATGAACATACGTGGACACATGAACAATTCGCCCCGGTTCGAGAGCGAACGAACGGACATCGATCCCGTCCCGGCGGATGCTTCCCAGCCAACCGGAGCGCGATTCCAATTTTGCAACCGCGATAATCCGTGGAGTGGAATATTCGTCCTTTTCGAAGTCGAGAGCGAGGAGGGAAAGGGTGATGGCATCGCGGACAGGCATTCCCATGCAAATCTTTTCGGCCGTCGGATCGGCGTGCGAACCGTTTGCCAGGACGGCCACGTTACCAGCTAGTCTGGCACAAACATATGTGACATAAGGATTTTCAGCAGCGTCGATTCCATGGCCCGACCGAGGAACGATAAGGACGCGATTGCCATTTTCCGGCATCCGCGCCTCCCGGTTCGGGAAACT
>JAITKH010000023.1 GCA_031278535.1 Planctomycetota bacterium
CTTGAATACAGGATCGCGATCCGCCGGGGCGTGAAGTTCCACAACGGCAAAGAAATGACCGCCGCCGACGCTGCGGCATCCCTGAAGCGCTGGCTCGATCTCTCCGTCCGCGGCAAGCAAATCGCCGATTCGGTAAAGGATGTTTCCCCCGTCGATCAATACACGGTGAAAATCGCCCTTTCCGCTCCCCATACCCCGCTTTTGGCCCTTCTCGCCATGCCAACCAGCATGGCGATCATCATTCCGTCAGAACTGGCGACGGCGGGCGATCTCAAGGAATATGTCGGCACCGGCGCGTACACGTTCGCCGAACACCAGCCTGATCGCTTTATCCGGGTGGTCAGGAACGACGATTACCAGCCGCATCCGGATGCGGCCGATCTGTATGCCGGCCGGCGCGTGGCCTATGTCGACGAAATCCGTTTCATCCCGGTTCCCAGCCCCAATACCCGGTTGGAAGGCGCCCTTTCCGGCCAGTACCAATATTCCGATCAGCTGCCCATTGAGAATTATCACCGCCTGGTCGGCCAGGAGAAGGTTGGACCGGCCATGACGGTTCCCTACGGCTGGCCGATGATTTTTCTGAACTGCCGCGAAGGCATGATGGCCGACAAGCGGATTCGGCAGGCGGCGCAGGCGGCCCTGTCGCAGGAGGACATGCTGGCGGTCGCTTTCGGCGAACCGGAATATTACCAGGTTGACGGCAGCATGTATCCGAAAGGATATTTCTACCACAACGAGCGCGGAATCGAACTGTACAACCAGGCCGATCCGGTCAAGGCGCGGGAACTGCTGGGCGAGGCCGGGTATACCGGCGACACGCTCCGCATACTCACCTCCATGCAATACGAATACCATTTCAAGATGGCCCAGGTGGCTGCGGAAAATCTGCGCGAAGCCGGCTTCAGCGTCGACATGAACGTTGTCGATTGGGCCACCCTGACGCAGCAAAGGAACGATCCCAAGTTGTGGGATATCTATTTCACCCACAGTCCGTTCGTTCCCGATCCTTATCTCAATAACTTCTTCAACGACGGCTACCCCGGCTGGTGGGTGGACAAGAGGAAGACCGATTTGGCAAACAAGTTCAACGCCGAGCCGGATCTGAACAAGCGCGCCCTGATCCTCGGGGACATCCAGCAGCTTTGGTGGGAGGAGGCGGCCAACATCAAGATCGGCAACTTCAATTCGCTTGGCGCCAAGGCCAAGAACGTCAAGGGATTCATTCCCTCTTCCTGGCCCAGTTTCTGGAACGTGGCGCTGGAGTAACGGAATCGGGGAGTTGCGCAATTGTTCTTCCGGCTGCGCCTGGGGACGCGGCCGTCCCCCCCCGTCGGCCGGCGCCGCTTCCGGCCGACGGGGGGGTATTGTTTGTTGTTTCCTGGTCCGGGGATGGCAAAGCGCCTGGTCGAGAAAGGGGCATTCATGCTTCCCTGCTTTGATTTGACCGGACGGACGGCGGTCGTCACCGGCGCCGGCAAGGGCTTGGGGCGGGCTTTCTCCAAGGCGATCGCCGCCTCCGGGGCCTCCGTCCTCGGCCTGTCCCGCACCCGGGAGGACTTGCAAATCCTAAAGGAGGAAATTGCCGCTGCCGGCGGGAAATTCGATCTCTTCGTCGCCGACATTCTTGACGAATTGGCCATCCAGGCAGCGGTCGCCTTCTGCCTCGATCGCTTCGGTCCGCCCGACGTCCTGGTCAACAACGCCGGCCTCGGCCGGGTCAACAAGCCTTTCGAGGAGATAACGACGGCGGAATGGCGGCGGACGGTGGACAACAACATCACCGGGACATTCATCTGTTCGAAATATTTCGGCTTGGAGATGGTGCGGCGGAAGCGGGGGAAAATAGTGAACCTCGCCTCCATGTCCGGCCTGATTGCCAACAAGGGAGTGCATTGCGGCCCCTACGAGGCGTCCAAGCTGGGCATTGTGGCCCTAACCCGCTCGCTTGCCTCCGAGTGGTGCGCTCACGGCGTCACGGTGAACGCCTTGGCCCCCGGTTACATAGCCACCAGGCGGAACGGCGAATTTTTCGCCTCCCATCCGGAATTCACCCGAAAAGCGATCGAGATGATCCCGGTGGGGCGGATTCCCACTCCAGACGAGATTGCCGGCGTCATGGTGTTTCTCTGTTCCGACGCCAGCAATTACATGAACGGGGCGGTGCTGGTGCTGGACGGAGGGTATACCATATGGTAGCCGGCGCGGCGGATCTGTATGCCCCGGGCCTGCGCATGACATTACCCCTTATGCCGAATGGACTGAGCCAAAATCTTTAAAAGCTCACTGCCATAATGGGCAAAAATTTACCGGCATTCTTGAAGAGCGGGGAGGACAGCGAGATGAAATGCCTTTCGGTCCGCCAGCCTTGGGCGTATAAGATACTTTTCGAGGGAAAGGATGTCGAGAACCGGAGTTGGCAGACAAGTTCGCTGGCAATCCATGCCAGCCAGCGACCGGATGCCGGCGCTAAAGGATATCCCTTGGGGCGATTGTGGGTGTGGTCGACCTGGTCGATTGCGTCGTGAAGAGCCGGAGCAAATGGTGGGACGGGGAGTCCTTTGCCTGGGTGCTGGCGCATCCCCGTCCGCTGGTCAACCCGATTCCATGGAAGGGGAGGTTGAGTCTTTTCAATATTCCCGATGCCATCCTGAAAAATCTTTCCTGCCAGAAGGGGCGAGGAAAGAAAAAATCCGCTTTTCGCCCCATCGGTGGGCGCTCTGGGGCGGGGGCGAGAGGGCATTTGTGAAAATCTACCTCTTTAAGCGCTTTGCCGGCATGGTGGCGGTGATGTTCATGGTGGCGACCATAACCTTCGTCGTCATCCGGGTCATCCCGGGCGATCCGGCCGCCCTCATGCTGGGGCCGGAGGCGACCGCCGCCGATATCGAGGCGCTGCGGGGCAAGCTTGGCCTCGATCGCTCCCTCGCCACCCAATACTGGACGTTCCTCTCCGATCTCTCGCGCGGCGATCTCGGCAATTCCATCTTCCTCGGCGGCCAGCCGGTTCTGCGGATACTGGCCGATCGAACAGAGCCGACCATCTGCCTGACGCTCATTTCCATAGCCATCGCCGTGGCCATCGGCGTACCTTCCGGCATCGTTTCCGCCTGCAAGCGCGGCCGTACGGCGGATCAGGCGGTGATTTCCGTCGCCATGCTTCTTGCCAGCGCCCCCAGTTTCTGGCTGGGGCTGACCTTCATGCAATTCTTTTCCGTCCGCCTCGGATGGTTCCCCACTTCCGGGTACGGCGATCCTGGCGCCGGCTTCATCGAGCGGATGCGCCATCTGATTCTTCCGGGCGTCGTCCTGGGGCTGGTCAATTCCGCCCTCATCACCCGCTTCACCCGGACCACCATGCTCGACATTCTCGAGGACGACTATATCCGCACCGCCAGGGCGAAGGGGCTTGGGGAATGGCCGGTAATTATGCGCCATGCCTTCAAGAACGCCCTCATCCCCATCCTGACGGTGGTGGGGCTTACCTTGGCCCTGCTGCTGGGCGGCGCGGTGGTGACAGAGACGGTTTTCAACATTCCCGGCATCGGCAATCTCGTGGTTTCATCGGTGCTGCGTCGGGACTACCCGGTGATCGGCGGCTCGCTTCTCGCCGTCGCCGGCGCCTACGTGCTGGTCAATTTGGCGGTCGATTTGTTGTATCTCCTCGTCGATCCGCGGGTCAAATATTGAACAGGGGAGGGGGGATGCCGACGGAAACGACGCGCCGCGAAGGATTCTGGCGAAAATGGTTCGCTCTCGCTTGGCGGCGAAAAATCGTCCTCCTGGGCATGATAATCCTGCTGATCCTCGGATTTCTCGCCGCCTTCGCCGGCTGGGTGTCGCCTCACAGCCCGAGCGCCATACGGGCGGCGCAGCGCCTGCGGCCGCCGTCGGCCGTCAACTGGTTCGGCACCGACGAATACGGCCGGGATGTTTTCACCCGGGTGATTTACGGAGGACGGACCAGTCTCCTCATCGGCGCCCTGACGGTACTCTTCTCCTGTTTCTTCGGCACCGTCCTTGGCATTGCGGGCGGCTATTTCCGCCGCGCCGACATGCTGGTGAACCGCATCATCGACGCCATGATGGCGTTTCCGGACATTCTGTTGGCCATTACCCTGATGTCGGTGCTCAGGCCGTCGGCGTCGAGCGTGGTCCTGGCCCTGGGAATCGTCTATACGCCCCGGGTGGCGAGGGTGGCGCGAGCTTCCACACTCGTGGTTCGCGAACTCGCCTACGTGGACGCCGCTCGGGTCCTGGGAACGCCGACTTGGCGCATCCTGGCGACGCATGTCCTCCGCAACATCACATCGCCCCTGATCGTACAAGGGACGTTCATCTACGCCTACGCCATCCTGGCCGAGGCTGGGTTGTCATATCTCGGGGCCGGCGTCTCCCCGGAAATCCCCACCTGGGGAGGCATCATCAACGCCGGCCAGCAGTATATCGGGCGCGCACCCTGGCTGATGTGGTTTCCCGGGCTGTTCATCGTCCTCTC
>JAITKH010000035.1 GCA_031278535.1 Planctomycetota bacterium
ATCCGGTTTCCGCCTACGGGGAAGTGAATTCCCCTTCGGCATCAGAGGTCAATCCCGGAACAAACGGACTTCAGAATTTGTAAGGATTGAGACTGTACAGACCACTAGTCGTCCCTGAAAAAGGGCCGCCAGCCGGCGAAATCACTGGAAAATTGGGGAAAATCGGCAAAACTTCGGTAAAAACGGCTATGCTATTTTGCAAGATTTTGGATTCCTGTCCAAGAAAGCTTGCAAATTGAAGCCGGGAAACAATCCGATCCAATTAACATGACCTCTCTTGGATGCGGCGAACGCGCGCTTGGAGAGCGCAGAGAGGCAAAACAGGATTTTTTCAGGGACGACTATCTAGTTATTATGGAGCATGTTATAAGGAGTATCTATAATACAAATGAAATAAATATCAATGCCTTTTGTCAACTTGTCCCAAATGAACCGAGACAAAATCTTGAAAGTCCCCCTATGAAAATGAAACCATATAGCTATTCTCGGCCTGCCCGGACAAGTCTGGTGTTCGTCAGGCGCTTTCATTATAATGAATGCTGCGGCAGTTGTTGAGAAAGCCACCAGTCTGATGGCTGGCGATTGCGGGAACAGGAAAAGAAAGTCTTGTCATGCGAAGAGCCCAATTCCGTGAATTGTTGCGAAAACGCGTCTGCCTTTTGGATGGGGCCACCGGCACCGAATTGATCAAGATGGGCTTGCCGCCGGGTGCTCCGCCCGAAAAATGGATACTGGAGAATCCCGGTGTTATCCAGGACCTCCACCGCGCGTATGCGGCGGCTGGATCCGATTTTGTCCTTGCCTGTACCTTTGGCGCCAACCGATCCAAACTGGCTGATCATGGGTTGGAGCATGGGCTGGCCGGCATGAATCGCCGCCTGGTGGAAATTTCGCGCCAGGCCGTTCCTGGCGGCAAGTTCGTTCTGGGCGATCTCTCGCCCACCGGGGAGTTGGTCGAACCAAACGGACCGCTGCCTTTCGAAGAGGCGGTTTCGATATACAGGGAACAGGCCGCCGCCCTGGTCGAGGGCGGAGCCGACGGCCTGATGATCGAAACGATGCTGGATATTCAGGAAGCCCGGGCCGCCCTTCTCGGCGCGCGGGAGGCGGCGCCGGATCTTCCCATTCTTGTAGGCATGACCTACGAAAGGACGGGAAGAACTCTTGGCGGCAGCCCGCCAGAAGTCGTGGTGACCGTGCTTCAGTCGCTTGGGGCGGATGCAGTGGGCTGTAATTGTTCCTCCGGGCCGGAGGAAATGCTTTCGCTTGTCGACAGGATGTCGCCTCTTGCCAAAGTTCCCCTGTTCATGAAACCGAATGCCGGCATGCCTTACCTGGTGGACGGGAGGAATGTCTATGTTCTGCCTCCCGATCGTTTCGCCCAGGCGGCGCTTCGCGGCGTTTCCGCCGGAATTGCCATGCTTGGCGGCTGTTGCGGCACGACGCCCGACCATATCCGGGAGTTGCGGAAAGGCCTGGAGCGCCTGGGCGACGCTGTTCCCCGGCCGCCGGCCGGTCGCGGCGCGATCCTGGCATCGTCCCGGCGGATAGTTGATTTTTCCGATTGCGATGGCAGGCCGGCGCCGTTGATCCTGATTGGCGAACGAATCAATCCTACCGGCAAAAAAGCCTTCCAGAGCGAACTGCTGGCCGGCGAATTCGGTCGGGTGGAAGATTTTGCCGAGCAGCAAGTCGAAGCCGGCGCCGACATCCTTGATGTCAACCTGGGCTTGGGCGGCATCGATGAGGCAGCGGCCATGCGGACAGCCGTTTCCATGCTCGCTCCGTCCTGCGACGCGCCCCTTGCGATCGACAGCGTGGATCCGGCGGCCATGGAGGCCGGACTCCGTCTCTATCCCGGACGAGCCCTGGCCAATTCGGTGTCAGGCGAGAAGCGGCGTCTTGAAAGCATTTTGCCCCTGGTGTGCAAATACGGCGCCATGGCCATAATTCTTCCCGTAGGCGAGGGCTTCATTCCGGCTACGGCCCGGGAACGCATGCGAGTGACCGAGGAAATACTCGCCGAGGCGGAAAGGCTGGGTTTGGATCGCAACGATCTCCTGGTCGATGGTCTTGCCATGGCCATCAGTGCCGATCCTCTGGCCGGCAACGCCACGTTCGAATTTATATCGCTCTGTACCGCCCAAGGTCTCCGGACCGTCATCGGCCTTTCCAACATCTCTTTCGGCATGCCTGAGCGCAAGTGGCTCAATTCGGCTTTCCTTGCCATGTCCATGGCGTACGGTTTGTCTGCCGCCATCGCCAATCCCTCGGCCGATGGGCTCAACGAGGCAAGACTTTCCGCCGGCGTCCTCTCCGCCCGCCATGCCGCTTCGGCGGCGTATATCGAGAGATTCGGAAAACGCCCGTCGGCGGTTCCGTCTCCGGCAGCGACGGATCCCGCCGGCGGGAAAGCGGCGCCGGCGGACTCGGACGACGAGTCGCCGTCCGGACTGGCTGCCAAAGCGATTCTTCGGGGCGATGTCAAGCGGGCGGCCGCCCTGGCCCGCCAGGCGGTGGAGTCGGGGATTCCGGCCGGCCGGCTGGTCTCGGAAAGCCTGGCTCCGGCCATCGTCAGGGCGGGAGACATGTTTGAACGGAATGAATACTATCTTCCGCAACTGATGCTGGCGGGAGAGGCCATGCGTCTTGCCCTGGCGGAGCTCGAGCCGGATCTTGCCCGTGCCGGCAAGGGAGGAAACGGAAACGCGGCGGCGCGGGGGCGCGTGGTTATGGCGACGGTAAACGGCGATGTCCATGATATCGGGAAAAACCTGGTCTGCCTTATGCTTCGAAACCGCGGTTTCGAGGTGTTTGATCTCGGGAAAAATGTGCAGGCGTCCGCAATCGTTTCGGCCGCTCGGGAGCGGCATGCGGACATTGTCGGCCTTTCGGCCCTGATGACCACCACTCTCGCGGCCATGCGGGAAACGATAGATGCCATCCGCGACGCCGGCCTGCCGATTAAGGTAATGGTCGGAGGCGCGGCGGTGACGCGGCATTTCGCCGCCGAGGCCGGAGCGGACGGATATTCGTCGGATGCGGCCTCGGCGGTTCGTCTGGCCAGTGAACTGTTGGAAAAGGGGAAATGATGGTCCGGAATGTCGTCGCCAGCATGAGGGAACGGCTGTATCGGCGCGAACCCGTTTTTTCTTTCGAGTTCTTTCCCCCGAAGGACAAGGCGGGGGAAACGACGTTGAAACAATCTTTGGAGCGATTGGCTCCGCTCGATCCCGCTTTCGTCTCTGTCACCTGCGGCGCCGCCGGAAGCACTCGCGATCGCACCCGCGACCTGGTCCTGTCCATGCAGGATCGCTATGACTTTGGAGTGATGGCCCATATCACCGCCACCGGCTATTCGCGGGACGATCTGGCCGAGCTGGTGATCGACTACCGCCGCCAGGGAGTGATGAATTTCCTGGCCCTTCGGGGCGATCCGCCGCGCGATCAGCCGGACTGGCGGCCGCCGGAAAATCAGCCCGCCCATGCCATAGACGTTGTGCGGATAATCCGCGTCGCGGCCCCGGACGCTTCTATTGGAGTGGCCGGCTATCCCGACACGCATCCTGAGGCGGAGAATCAGGAGGGCGATCTCCGCCGCCTGGTGGAAAAGGTGGAGGCCGGGGCCGATTTTGTCATAACCCAGTTGTTTTTCGACAATGAGCGGTATTTCGATTTCCTCGCCCGGGCCAGGAAAAAAGGCGTTCGCGTTCCCATTCTGCCCGGGCTCATGCCGGTGACGCGCCACGGACAAATCGACCGTTTCCGGGAACTCTGCCGGGTGGAGGTTCCGTCCGCCCTAGCTCAACTTTTGGCCGATGCCGACGACGTAAACGCCAGGGGGATGGGAATATCCTACGCGGCGGCGCAGATGGCCGATTTGCTTCGTCGGGGCGCCTGCGGCA
>JAITKH010000099.1 GCA_031278535.1 Planctomycetota bacterium
TGGCGACGCTGACGATGATATAGGGAACCAGCTCCCGCACCACCTCGCCGATGGGAACCTTGGCGATGGCGGCGCCGGCGAACAGGCAAAGGCCATAGGGCGGCGTCATCAGGCCCAGCATCAGGTTGAACACCATAATGACGCCGAAGTGGATGGGATGCACGCCGGCCTGGGTCGCGATGGGCGTGAGTATCGGCCCGAGAATCAGGATGGCTGGAGCGGCGTCCATGACCATGCCCCAGCACAGCAGCAACACGTTGATCAGCAGGAGCAGGAGGATTGGCGCCAGCCTGGCGTCCTGGATAACGGTGGACAGCTGCTGAGGCAGGCGCGTCACCGCGAGAATCCAGCCAAAAATGCCGGCCGTGCCGATAAGGAGGAATATCGAGGCGGTGTCGCGGGCCACCCGCGCGCAGATGCGGAGCAGTGCGCGAAAAGAAAGGTTCCGATACAGCAGGAAACCAAGGAGCAGGGCATAAGCCACCGCCACCGCAGCCGCCTCGGTGGGGGTGAAGACGCCCGACATGATGCCGCCCATGAGAATGGCGGGCATAATGACGGCGGGAACCGATTGGACAAGAACCGCCATGATCCGATCGAAGCCGGATATCGACTCGTGGGAAAGGTAGTTGCGCCGCCGGGCGATGACAAAGGTCGCCAGCATCTGGATAACGCCGAGCAGTATGCCCGGAACCGCCCCTCCCACCAGCAGGGCGCCGGTGGAGAGCTGGGTCACGGAAGCGAAAATGACTATCGGAATGCTGGGCGGAATGATGGGGCCCTGGACCGAGGAGGCGACGGTGACGGCGGTGGAAAAGCCGGCGGAATAGCCGTTCTTGCGCATGGCGGGAATGAGTACGCTGCCCAGGCCAGCCACGTCGGCCAGAGCCGATCCGGAACAGCCGCCGAACATCATGCTGGCGAGGATATTGACCTGCGCCAGGCCGCCCCGAAAGCGGCCCACCAGGAGATTGGCCAAATCGATGATGCGATCGGTGATCTTGCATTCGGCCATCACGTGCCCGGTCATGATGAAGAGGGGAACCGCCAGCAGGACGAAGGAGTTGACGCTCGTGAAGAATTGGTGCGCCATGGTGCGAAGCGACTGCCCGGAGACGATGAAATAGAACATGGCGGCTATGCCGGTGGAGAAGGAGAGCGGCACGCCCACGATGGCCAGGCCGCCGAACAGGATTATCATGACAGTCAACGCAATGTCCATGCCCCGCCTTTTCGTCGCGAAGGGAAATCAGATGTCGTCGTCCATTTCCGGGACGTTGATGTTCATCAGCCAGCTTCGCCGGTAGGCGATAATGTCGGCGCTGTCCAGAATCAGCGCCAGCAGGGTGACGGCAGCGCCGAACGGAATTCCGAAAAACGGCCAGAAAAAGGATATCTCGAGTGAGGAAGTGCGCATCCATTCGTTTACCGCGGCGTAGCGGTAGCCGTACCAGACAAAGACGGCCATCAGCATCAGGACGGGAAGCCGGAGGATCAATTCATAGAGGAAAAGCCGGGGAGGATGGAATCTTCCATAGATGATGACCAACCGGGGATGCAGGTACCGGCGATAGGCCGAGGCGCAGCCAAGCATGGTGATATAGACCATCAGATACAGGACGGTTTCCTCCACCCAGTACAAAGGAAGGGAAAAAGCGTATCGAAACAGGACCTGGGCGAAAAGCATGACGAAAAGCGCCAGAAGCATGACGCCAAGCAGAAAATTCACTCCCCTGAACAGGAAGATGAGGATGCGTTCGATACGGTTGAATCCGGAGCCGGAACCGCCTTCCATGTTTTCCCTTCCCTGTTGCAGGAGGGGCGGGATAGCCCCGCCTCTCCCGGATGTGCGCCGTCAATAAATCAAATTGTAGTAGCTGTCCTGGATGCGCTGGATTTCCTTCTGCAAATCGTCAAGAACCTTGCCGCCGCCTTCGACATTCTCGCGGAACCAGGCGAATGCCGGCTCCTGCATGGTCTTCTTGAATTCCGCCAGTTCCTCCGGGGTGGGCTGATATATCTCCATGCCTTTTTCGATCAGCTGCCTGGAGTCGATAATGTCGTAGAGCGGGGCGATCGCCTCGGAACCGACCTTGGCTTCGTCCGCCGCTTTCATGACGGCGTACTGGAGTTCCCTGGGCAGGCTCTTGAACCATTCGACGTTATACACGACCGCTCCCACCAAATGGACGTGGCCGGTAAGGGTGATATACTTTTGTACCTCGTGGTAATTCGAGGATCGGATGGTCGCCAGGGGATTCTCCTGGCCATCCACAACGCCGGTCTGCAGACTGGTGTAGACTTCGAGCCAGGGGATCGGCGTCGCCTGGGCTCCGGTGGCGTTGAACATGAGGATATGGGGCCTGACCTGCATGGTGCGGATTTTGAGGCCCTTGATGTCGGCCATCGTCCTCACCGGCCGCCTGCTGTTGGTGACATGGCGGTAGGCCTGGGGCATGAAGAACAGGATGCCCACCCCGGTCGTGTCCTCGAGCTCCTTAAGAATGGATTTCATGAAGGGGTTGTCGCGGCGGTAGAGATCCTGCGCCACCTTCATGTCGGGCATGACATAGGGCAGATCCGTAAAGGTGATTTTCGGGAACAGATTGGCCATGACGCCCATGGCGAGTTCGTCGCCCTGCAGTTCGCCGGACTTGACCTGCTGGAGTCCGGAAAGCTGATCGCCCAGCTGTCCGTCCGGGAATACTTGGACGTCCAGGGCGCCGTTGGCATACAGTTCGGCCTTGGCTTCGAAAATGGCCAATCCGGCCGAGGCGGGAAGGGCCATCGGATTGGCCGGATTGCCGCTGGCAATCTTCATCACATATTGGGCCGCTCCCGCCGTCCCGGCGAGGATCAGGCCCAACGCCAGAGCGAACGGCGCAATCAGGTTTTTACGGAAACACATGGCATTCCTCCTCGATGGGAACAGATGACGACCGCCCGGCAGCGGCCGTCGATCAGGATTTGAAGAACGGTCGCCGGACGGCCGGGAAGGCGCCCCGGCCATCCGGCTTTCACGCCCCGTGGCGCACCAGATTCGGAATCACTGGCCGGTCAGCGCCTTCTCGTATTCCTTGTACAGGGTAATCTGGCTGTTGATGTATTGTACGGCCTCGTCGGGCGTCATGTAGCTTGCGTTCACAAAGTTCTTTTTGCAATCGGCAATGTAGTCCGGATTCTCCGCCACTTTTTTCGACGCGGCATTGAAGCGATCAATTATCGCCTTCGGAGTGCCCTTCGGGAAGACCATGTAAAAGAATTTGTCGAATACCAGGTTATAGCCGGAATCGGCAAAGGTGGTGACGTTCTCGGCTCCGGCCAGGCGCTGATCGGAAAGGATGCCGATGCACTTGACCTCTCCCTTGTCGATGTACTGCTTCATCAAGGCGTATTGGGTGCCGATGACGTCGATCCGGCCGCCCAGGAGAGCGGTGGTCTTCTCGGCGGCGGTGCCGGCGTCGACAATGTTGAAATCGGCTCCGGAGGCTTCGGCCAGCGCCAGGATATGAAGGTGAGTGAAGGAGCCGCTCTCGGTGCCAAAGCTCACCTCGCCCGGATGGGCTTTGGCGTAAGCGACCAATTCCCTGATGTCGTTATAGGGCGTTTTGACGTTGGAGGCGAAACAGTTCGACTTGTCGATGACCGGCATGCCAGCAACCTCGAAGCCCTCGGGAATGGAATAGTCCATCATCTCCATGATGTGGGCAATCAGCGCCCCGCTGTGGTAGAACAGGGCCCGATAGCCGTCCGGCTTGGCCTGTTTGACGTTGTTGAGGCCGATGGTGCCGGCGGCTCCCGCCATGTTCACCACCGGCATAGACTGGCCGAGCTCCTTTTCGAGATACTTGAGAAACACCCGGCAATTGGTGTCGGTGTCGCCGCCGGGACTGGTCGGGACCACGATTTCAACGGGCTTTTCCGGCCAGGTTCCCGCCAAGGCGGCGGTTCCGGCCAGAGCGATGATCGCCAGAAGCGACGCGAATTTTCCGATTGTCCTCATACCTTTCCTCCTGATTGAAAAGTTCCTTGACCGCATATCCGCCCGGATTCCGGCCGGACGGCGAGAAAACCTGCGTTTCGATTCAGCTTTTGGAGCTGGCACCGTCTTTCCGGATATATTGCCTGTATACAGTGAACGCCAGCGAGAGAAACGCCAGGGCGAGGAAAAAATTGCAGATGTTGGAGGAGAAGATGGCGAAGAAATCGTTTTTGGAAAGCATCAGGCCCCGGCGCAGGTTGGTCTCGGCCATGGGGCCGAGGATGAAGCCGAGGATGAAGGGGGGCAGCGGCACCCGGAAAACGTTGAAGCCGAAACCGATGATGCCGAAGAGGATGACGGCCCAAATGTCGAACACCCGGTTGTTCAGGCCAAATGCCCCTACGGCGCAGAGGCAGAAGATGACAGGGAGGAGGATGTTCTTGGGAATGGCCAACAGTTTGACAAAAATCCGCAGGCCATAAAATTCCATGAATAGCATGATGATTGCGGAGACGATAAGGGCGGCGAAGATGCCGTACACCAGTTCCGGTTTTTCGTCGAATAGCATGGGGCCGGGGGTGATGCCGTGAATCATCAGTCCGCCCAGGAGCATGGCGGTGACCGTGTCCCCCGGGATGCCGAGGGTGAGAAGCGGAATGAGCGCCCCCCCGATCGAGGCGTTGTTGGCAGTTTCGGGAGCCACTATGCCGTCTATTATTCCGGTCCCGAAAAGCTCCGGGTGTTTCGACTGGTTCTTTGCCACCGAATAGGAGAGAATGTTCGAGGTGCCGCCGCCGATGCCGGGGAGGATGCCGATGCCGATGCCGATCAGGGCGGAGCGGAGCATGTTCCATTGTTGGCCGACAAATTCGGCCCAGGAAAAGCCGAACCCCCGGATGTGGCGCATGTCGGGTTCCCGGATCTCCGCTTCGGCGGCCTCCAGCCTGGCCGTCCGGGCGGCGGCGATGATCTCACCCACGGCGAAGAGGCCGATCATGGCCGGAAGGATGTCGAAGCCGGACATCAGTTCCTGGGACCCGAAGGTGAAACGCCGGGAACTGTCGATGGGAGCCATGCCGATGGTGGCGAACATGAACCCGAAGGCGCCGGAAAAAACGCCCTTGATCACCGAATCGCCGGAAAGGGTGGCGATCATGGTGAGCGAGAAGATGGCGATGGAAAAATACTCGAAAAAGCCGAAGCGGATGGCGAGGCGGGCGAGATTGGGAGCGATGAACATCAGGGCGAGGATGGAAAGAAGCGTTCCAATGAAGGAGAAGACGATGCCGACGCCCAGCGCCTTGGCGGCCTGCCCCTTGGCCGCCAGCGGATGTCCGTCGAAACAGGTGGCGACGGAGGAGGGCGTACCGGGAATGTGAAGAAGAATGGCGGAAATAAGGCCGCCCGAAACGCCGCCGATGAACAGGGCCATAAGCAGGGTCATGGCATTTCCCGGATTCATCCCGTAGGTGACGGGGAGGAAAAGGGCGACCGCCATGGTGGCGGAAAGCCCGGGGATGGCGCCGAAGATTATGCCCACGGCCACGCCGACGACCATCAGCAGGATGCTGAAAGGAGTCGAGACGCCGGCAAAGCCGTTGATGATCAGTTCGGATACGGACATGCCGCGTTCCTTTGCCGTCAATTGAAGAACGAGATTCCCGACAAAATCCCCTGCGGAAGGGTAAGGGTCAACCCCCGCCGAAAGACCAGGTAAATAACCGCGGCCGAGAGGACCGAGACGACGGCGAAGAGAACGGGCCGCGCCTTTCCCCTCGGGGTGAGCACCAGCATCTGCAGAAACATGCAAGCGGTGGAAGCGATCACGAAACCGAGAAGATTGAAGACGAAGGCATAGGCGATGATGACGACGAAGGTCAGGGCGACCGGCCAGAGGCTGAGCATTTCCTCCCGGCCGACAAAGACGGCGGGGACGTTTCCTGCCGCGTTCTCGCGGCGGGCCTTGAGCAGCACCCCCACCCCCCGGATAATTTGAACGGCGGCGAGGAAGGCCACCAGTGCGCCAAGGATTTCCGGAACCAGCCTGGCGGTGACTCTGACCTGGCTCCGGATGCGGATGAACTGGATGTTGTAGAGATAGACGGCGGCGATGGCAAGCATGATTGCGCCGACGATAATCTCCCGGTTGCGCTGAAAGAATGTATTATGCTTCATCTCCCTTCCCCCTGTACGCCGCCCCGGGAGAACGGCGCTGTGTACCGGCAAACGAGCAGGCGAATCGTGGAACGAAGCATCGGGCAATGAAATCAGGATAACTTATTATATACTGTCGCGGATTAGAATTGTGAAAACGTCCCTCCCCCGGAGGGTGAAAATCACAATTTCAAGTCTTCAGCAGTATAGTCGCTTTTATCCGGGCGTCAACTATATTTTTGCGGAGGAAAACCTGTGGTCCAAGGCTTACGCCTCTGAATTTTCAATAAAACCACCCTGTTTGAGGAAAACGAGCAATGTTTTCCTCGACGCCTTGCCGCCGTGAAAATCGAGTTGGACGGAACGCACCGTTCAGTTGAGAGCGCTACATGGCTGGGAATGGAGTGGTTTTGGCCGGGAAGATAGGGGTTCGAGGCTGTTTTCGAGGCATTTTTCCTTCGCTTGCGTCATTTTTTCGATGTTGGGAGACAGGAAGGCTTTTCCCCGTCGGCCGGCGGCGCGTTGTTGGCGGCGGAATGGATACTTTGTCCTGGCGGACGAACCATCACCGGCATCTACCCCTTCGCCGACCCACAGCGTAAAACCACGTTGCCGTCCGCCACTATTCCTTCCGCGCCGTCTCCTGGCCGAAGGCAAGCCGTTCGCCTGTTGGGCACGATTCTTTGCCAGTCATCTTGCCGCCCGCCAAAAGACACCGCTCCTCGCCATCGACGACGCCAACCGCAAGAAGATCGGGCGCGAGACAAATGGCGACAGAGTCTGCCGGAACGCCGTCCGCTCCACGACTTCCGGGACAGCCTTCCGTCGGGCGTTCGCAGTATGTCCCACCGGCATGATCATCCATCCTCCGGCAATGCCGGAAGGAGCGGGACGGGCACCGTCCCCGGATCAGGCTCAAGGCATCAGCAAGACCTTGATAGACGTCGCGGTGTCCGCCGCTTTTTCCAATGCCTTGTCGAAGTCGGCAAGCGGAAACTTTCCTGTGATCAGGCCTTCGGTTTTTACCTTGCCGGAGCGGAGCAAATTCAATGCGATTGGGTAGGTATGTGGGCTGATGTGGGCGCCAAGGATACTGATGGCTTTTTTGTCGCCGATAACCGACCAGTCGGTCGTTGTGGGGGCGCCGAAAACGCTGAATTCGACAAATCTTCCTTTTTTTCGAATCATTTCCAAGCCCTGGATCACTCCGTTCGGGTGGCCGGTCACCTCGTAATAAACGTTGCAGCCGTAACCCCCAGTGAGATCGAGGACCTTCTTGACGGCGTCCTCCCTGGCTGCGTTCACGACAACGTCGGCGCCAAACTTCCCGGCAAGATCCAGCCGGTTTTCCATGATGTCAACCACCACCAGAAGTTTGGGGTTTGCCAGTCGCGCCAACTGTACGATGAAACCGCCTATGGTGCCCATGCCGGCCACTACCACCACGTCGCCCAAGCGCACCGAGCCGGTTTGGAAGGCGTTCACCGCACAGGCCAGCGGTTCCACCGTCGCCGCTTCCGCCACGTCCAGCCCGTCCGGTATCCGGTGCACCAGCGAACCTGGATTGATCAGGCAGTATTCGGCCCAAGCTCCTTCGGTGACGCCTTTCTGGAAGCCGTACATGGTGTGGACGGCACAGAGATGATAGTCGCCTTCCTTGCAGTATTCGCACTCCCAGCAGGGGAGTAGTTGTTCCACCACAATGGGGTCACCCTTCTTCACTCCCCACTTTCGAGACGCTTCGCCGTCGATTTCAGCGACCACGCCCGAGAATTCGTGTCCAGGCGTCACAGGGGCTCGCATCCATCCCGGCTTTTTTCCGTCTCCCCAGTAGTAGGGCGCGCCGCGATAGGCGTGAAGGTCGCTGCCGCAGATGCCGCAGGCCTTCACCTTTAGCAGAAGTTCACCGCCGCCGGGTTTTGGAACAGGCTTGGCGGTCAGCCTGTAATCCTTGGGACCGTAAGCCACAACCGCCCGCATTTCCTCAGCCATGCCGTTCTCCTCGCAGGTAACTGGGATTCTTCTTTCGGACGCATGCCTGGCGTCCGCTTACGCCACTTGGCTGGCTATCCGTGAAAGATTGGCAAGCCCTTTCACTGCCAGTTCCTCGCCGGTTTCGGTGAAACGCCGCCAGATGGCGCAATTCTTGCTAAGCTCCTCGAAATTGGGGTCGAATGACTCAATGGTCAGGGGCTTAAAGTATCCGACCTTCTTTAGGGCGGAGAAAAATACCTCCCATCTCACCAAGCCTGTGCCGGGAATGCCGCGGTTGGATTCGTTGACGTGGACATACCCCAGATACTCCTTGCCGCAGGCGGCCACCGCCTCGGCGAAATCGGTCTCCTCAATGTTCATGTGAAAACAGTCGAGATGCACCTTCAGATTGGGCATCCCTACCATCTTGCAGTAGCGGACGCCCTGTTCGGCCGTGTTGATAAGATGGGTCTCGAAGCGGTTCACCGCTTCGACGGCTATTGTCAGGCCGCCCTTCGAAGCGGCGTACTGCGCCGCCTCGCGCATGCAGTCGGTCGACCATTTCCATTCCTCGTCCGTGGCCGGCTTGCCCGTAAGGCAACCCCAGCCGGCGTAATTGACGCCGCCCAGAATGGCGGATCCCAGCCGGTAGTTGATGTCCACCAGGATTTTCAAGGATTCCACTCCCTTGCGCCGTACCATCGGGTCTGGAGAGATTGTGTTGGTTTCCCGGCCCAGGGTGGTGGTGGTGATGGGGATGATTCCCGTTTTATCCAGCTCCGCCCTCACCTTTTCGGTCGGAAAGGTTTCCGGATGGGCGATGGCGAGGTCGAGGTACTTGAACCCCAGATCCTTGGCCTTCCCGATGATCCACAGGTCTTTTTCGGTGAAGTTCTCGGTCCAAATGAAGGAATCAACTCCAAATTCGAAAGACATGCGATTTCTCCTTTTTAGTTCTGCCCAATTCCGGCTTCTTGCCCATTCGCAAGACTTGCCGCCTTTTTCCGCCGTCTTGCCAGCCGGTCAATCCCGTTTTTTTGATCGGTTCCATCCCATCCCGGCGCCAGCAGCGTCTGGCCTGAAGCGTCCTCACTCCGTGAAACACAATGACGGACAGGAGAATGAAGCCGAACACCGATGTTACGATGTATCCCCATATCGGCCTGAAATGGTGAAAATGCCGTTCCTGTTCATTCCCAATGAATTGCCATGGCATATCATCACAGTGGATCATTCCAAAAAATAGCAAAATCACAATTTCAGATCGTGATCGGCATAGTATAATTTTTCCCCCGGATAACGCAACTGAGACGGCCTGGCGTATGTCGGTACCCGACTTGTCACTCTGTCCAAAACGGATATCAAGCTCATCTTCGGCAGTCGAAATTTTCAACTATTGTATTTTCAATTGGATATGATTTTACAAAGGGGCGTAGTGCCACACGTTTCCTTGCTTTGGACAGGTGCGGGGATGAAGGATGGGAGTCATGACGGCCGTTGATTAAACAACCTGCCGGATGACCGGCGGCAGCGCCCTTGCACAGGCGGCGAAAGCTTTTACCGCCTCTTTCTTCGCCTCACTCCGAAACAGATATTTTTTGCCGCCAGACACTATCTCCGCATCTCCCAGACTTTTCAGAGCGTCCCCGATTCCAGCCCATTCGGGAGCTTCCTCGTCTTCTTTCCGGGATTTTTCC
>JAITKH010000166.1 GCA_031278535.1 Planctomycetota bacterium
CTGCAATTGTGAAAATTCCATAAAAGGATTCACAATTTTGCGGCGCATAATATATTATACCCTGAACGGGAAAAGACGCAACAAGATGCGGAAAATTTTCTCGATATTTTTTCCGCCTGAAATCCCGTTGGAAAAGGAGTGGCATGATCAAGCTGCGCACGCTGGATGAGTTGACAAAGGAATGCCGCGACTGGAGGGCGGAAGGCAAGAGGATTGTCTGGACCAACGGCTGCTTCGATCTCTTTCACGCTGGGCATGTCAGGGCGTTGGAGGCGGCGCGCAGCCTGGGCGACATGCTGGTGGTGGGGTTGAATTCGGATCGATCGGTCCGGGAACTTAAGGGAGAGGGGAGACCGCTTTGTTCCGAGGCGGATCGGATTGCCGTCCTTTCCGGGCTTGAGACGGTGACGAGGGTGGCTGTCTTCGACAATGTCCGTTGCGATCGGGAACTTGCCCTGGTGCGTCCCCACATATGGACGAAGTCGGGAGACTATTCCCCCGATTCGCTTGATTCCGCGGAGAGGGCGGCGGTACTGGCCGGCGGAGGCGAAATCGTCCTGACTCCGTTGATTGAAGGGATCAGCACGACCTTGCTGATCAAGCGGATACGCCGCCGGAACCCTGAGAATATCGTCAGCGCCTCCTGCGCCTTTGTCCGTGACCCTGGCGGACGTCTGCTCATGGTCGCCACCCGCTATGCCGACGGGATCAAATGGGGATTGCCGGGAGGAGGCCATAGACGGGGCGAGGCGCTGCCGGACACCGCCAGGCGCGAGACGCTTGAGGAAACCGGAATTGGGATTTCAATCGCGCGGTACATGGGTGTTATCGAGCGAATGGAGCCATCTCTGGGCATGCATCTGAGTCTTCACGTGTTCGAGGCCGCCCCGTTTGATGCGTCAGCCTTTCAAGCGGAAGATTTTCCGCCCCGACCGGGAGAGTTTATTGCGGGCGGAGCCTGGTTCACGCCCGAGCGCTTGCGAACGGAGAAGGGCATTGTACTCGGCCGTCGTTTGTGGCTGGAATATGGCGGCAATCCTGAATGCTGGCCGCCGTATCTGTTTCTGCGTCCGGGGGAAGAGTAGGAGCATTATGATATTTATGAAATTGGGAAAACCTGCGATTCATAGCATGCCCGGGATGCGCCAAAGAAAACATCGGAAATAACGCTTGTAATTGGTGAAAACATCCTTATAATCGGTAAAACCCAGTTCTGAAATTGACGAAAGCGATGAGGGAAGGGGAATCTTTGAACTCGGCAAACCGTTCTGCCAGCCCAGTTCTTGGCCTTTCCCTGACCGCGTTTCTCCTGGCTCCGCTATTCCGTTTTGATCACGCCCTTTCGCATCTGGAATCGCATTGCCATGCCTCGGGATGCGCCGCCTGCGCGTCAAACAAGAGTTTTCGAATAGTATCCATTCATGCCGAATCCGAAGGAAGGCATCGGGAAGGGCGCGAACCCTTCGAAGAGGGCGAATGCCAGGTTTGCCATGCGTTTGGCCAATTGTCCGCCGCTTTTTACGAAACAGGGGCGGAGGCGGTTTTCCATTCGCCTGAATCGGCGCCGACGCGTCTCGACACGCCGGCCTTCCGTTCCGTTGCCGTCTTCTCCGGCAACGCATTTCCCCGGGCTCCCCCATTTTGCTGATGTCGCCTCCAAAGTCCCGCACCCAGGCCGTCTGGACAGTGCGCCAGCTCGGCAAGGGGACGGATGGAATTTTTTTCGACCATCATTGCCAATAAAGGATGGCTAGGCCATGCTGAAAATGAGAATTCCCGTCTTGTTTGTTGCCTGTTTCGCCCTGTTTCCGCCGGCTTTACGGGCGGCGGACCGGAACGGCGGAGACATCAAGGCGCTTTGCACCACTTTTCCGATTTATTTGATAGCCAGGAACGTGGCAGCCGACGTTCCTGGCATAACTGTTGATTTGATGATACCGGCGGCTTTGGGCTGCCCTCACGATTACGCCTTAACTCCCGGCGACATGCGAAAACTGGAAGATGCCGATGTCTTGATTGTGAATGGCTTGGGAATGGAGGAATTCCTTGGCACTCCCGTGGAAAAGGCAAACCCCGACTTGATCCAGATTGATAGTTCGAAGGGTATCGACAATCTTCTGGAATATCCGGAAGATCATGACCATGAAGAAGAACATGAAGCCGAGGATCACGACCACGATCATGATGAAGCCGAAGCCGAGGATCACGACCACGACCATGGGCATAAACATGAGGGTGTGAATCCTCACCTTTATGTCAGCCCGTCCATGGCGGCGCGGCTGGCGGAAAACATCGCGGAGGATCTCGCCCGAATCGTTCCCGACGGCGCTGCCGCGTTGCGGCGGAACGCCGGCCGCTATCGCGGCGCCATGGAAAGGCTGGTCGATCAGGGCAGGGCGCTGGGTTCGCGCCTTGCCAATCGCCGCATTGTCGAACCGCACGGCGCCTTCGACTACCTTGCCCGCGATCTCGGGCTGGAAATAGTCGGCATCCTGCAGCCGCACGGGATCGACCTGTCGGCGGCCGGAATGCTGGAACTGCTGGAAACAATCCGTCGCGAAAAGCCGGGCGCCATTTTTATCGAACCGCAGTATTCCGATAAGCCCGGCCTTGCGGTCTCGAGAGAAACGGGGATTCCCCTGTTTGTTCTGGATCCGGTCGCCACTGGTCCGGACGACGCGCCGCTCGACTATTTCACCACAGCGATGGTGCGCAACTTCGGGATTCTCGAGAACGCCTTGGGCGCGGCGAAAAAATGATCGATTCATCCGATGCCGCCGTCACGTTCGCGGACGTGACGGTGGTTCTGGAACGGAATGTCATCCTTGATCGTGTGGCAGCCGCCGTTCCGCGCGGCGGCTGCACAGTCATTCTTGGCCCAAACGGAGCGGGAAAGACGACTTTGCTCCTTGCCCTTCTCCGCCAGATCCCCTTTCGCGGCGAAATAAGTTTCCCCGGACGAAATGCGCCGCCGCGTACCGGCTATGTGCCGCAGCGCCTGAACCTCGATCCGGGGCTGCCGCTGACAACGCGCGAACTCGTCAGCCTCAATCGCGGCGCGTATCCCTTGTGGATCGGGT
>JAITKH010000171.1 GCA_031278535.1 Planctomycetota bacterium
CAGATTGTCGTATATGGAGAGCGTACCAAGAATGCCGCGCCCCTGTAATATCTGGGAAATGCCCATGCCCGCGCGCAAATGGGAGGGAATTTTCGTCAAATCGCCTCCAAACCATTCAAGTTTGCCCGCGGTTATGGGGACGAGGCCGGAAATGGTGCGCAACAACGTCGTTTTCCCGGCGCCGTTCGAACCGACCAATGCGACGACCTCGCCCTCGTTCATGTCCAGATCGACGTCGAACAGCACCTTGAGATCATGATACCCGGCGCACAGCCCCCTAATCTTCAACATTCTTGTACTCTTCCCCGAGATAGGCCTTGATGACAGCCTCTTCGCGCATGACTACGGCCGGAGCGCCCTGGCTGAGGAACGCGCCTTCGTTAAGAACGACCACCCGGGTACACAATTTTGTGACCGCCATCATGACGTGTTCGATGAACAGGATGGTGACTCCGGTGGCGTTGATGCGCCTGACCAGGGCGAGGCTTTCTTCCATTTCCGAAGGGGTGAGGCCGGCAAGGCACTCGTCAAGCATGAGCAGCCTGGGGCGAATTGCCAGAACCCGCGCCATATCCAGCCATTTTCGCTTCTCGATCGGCAGCTTGGACGAAGGCATGTCGCGTATGGGCGCGAAATCCGTCAGTTCCAGGATTTCGTCGGTCGCCTTTTCCGCGTCTTTCATGCTCTTGTTGTATATCAGGGCGGCGGTGAATACGTTGTCGCGGATGGAAAGCCCCTCGAAGGGCTTGGGCGACTGGAAGGTTCTGCCGATTCCCATCAGGGCCCTGTCGGGCATGGACTGGCGAAGCAACGGCATTCCGTTGAAGTTGATGCCGCCGGAATCCTGCTGGTACACTCCGGCGATGAGGTTGACGCATGTTGATTTGCCCGCTCCGTTCGGGCCGATCAACCCGAGAATTTCGCCTTCGTAAATGTCGAAGCTCAGGCTGTCGATGGCATGGACGCCTCCGAAGGATTTGTCAACGTTGGCGAGTCGCATGATGGTTTTCATGTTTCACCGCCGCCAGCCGTCCGCGCCGCTCTCTTCGCGGCCCGCCGGACCTTGAACCAGTTTTCCGCGCCATAGTAAATCGAAATCATGCCGTTGGGCCGGAAAAGCACGACGAGCACGATAAGCAGTCCGTACATGGCATAGCCGGCGCCGCCCCCGCCAAAATCGGCGAGGTAATAGTTCGAAACTTCCAGCATGGGGATGCAGATCAGCGATCCGAGGACCGGCCCCCATATCGTTCCCATGCCGCCGAGAATGGCGGTAATGCCGATGCGGACGGAAATGTCGAACGAGGCAATCAAGTTCGGATCGGTATAGGCCATTTTGAACGTGTACAGGGTTCCCGTGGCCGAGAGGACGGCGGAACTGATGATGAATGCCTTGAGCTTCATCCGATGCGATCGGATTCCCAGCGATTCGGCGGCGTCCTGATCCTCGCTCATGGCCTTCAGGTAATAGCCCAGCCGCGACCGTTCCACCCAGACCGTGATGAAGACCACCACCAGCATCCAGACGAGCGTCAGGTAGTAATAGGGCTCGTCGTTCATGAAAGCCATGTCCACGAAGCTGTCCCGCAGCCGCATGTCCAGGGCCAGCCCCAGCGTACCGCCGGTAAAACGGCGGAAATAAATGAGCAGTTGCCTGACTATGGTGACGCAGGCGATGGTGGCGATGGCGAAGAACACGCCCCTGAAACGGAAACAGGGCACTCCGATGACAATGGCCAGAAGGACGGACAGCGCCATCCCGATGAAGATTGTTATCCAGGGCGAAATCCCTCCCAGCCTGAGGTACATGAGTATGCTGGTGTAGCCGCCAACGGCCAGGAACGACGCGGACGCCCAGCTCGTCTGCTTGCCGAAGCCTCCGATGATGTTCCAGGCGCAGCCCATGGCGGCAAAAAAGAACACTTCGGTCATGACGCGGATAAGGTAGGGGGATCGGATAATCGCGGGAAGGAAAAGACAGGCGACGACAAACGCCGCCGCGATGGGATGGCCGGCCGGGCATTTCAGGATCCTTTTCGCGTTCACGCGTGCCTGACCCCCTTTCCCAAGATGCCGTAGGGCCGGAAAATGAGCACCAGCATAAGGACGGTGTTGATGATGACCGGGGCAATGTCCATGGTCAGGTAGTTGCTTGAAAGCGATTCCACCAGGCCCAGGATGATTCCGCCGATCATGGCGCCTTTCAGGTTTCCCAATCCGCCCAGGACCATGGCGCACATGGCGATGGTTGAGAAGGTCGTTCCCACTTGCGGGGAGATCAGGAACATGGGGGTCATAAGCAGCCCGGCGATGCCGGCGAAAAGCGTCCCCAGGCTGAAGGCTATCGTGAAGACAAGATTGACGTTTATGCCAAGCGTTTGCGCGACCGCGGTGTTTTCGGCCGTGGCGCGCATCGCCCGGCCCAGATCCGTCCTGGAGAGGAAATACGTGACCAGCGTGACGAAAAGAAGCGCGCCGGCGAAGGCGACAAGCCGCGGCGTCATGATCAGGGTGTCGCCAAAGAACGGGATCGAACTGTACTTCAAATCGTTGGAAATGTCCAGACTCCGGAAATTCGGGCCGAATATCAACTGGAGCAGGTTCTGGACAAGATAGGACAGGCCAAGGGTGAGCAGGATGTAATTGCTGTCGCCCTTGCCGATGACGCGGCAGACGGTCGTCCTGAAGACGACGACGCCGAAAAGGAACATGAGGATCGCCACCGGCACCAGGAGCCAGTACGGGAGCGATCCCCTGGGCATGAAGGAATACATGATGAAGGAAAAATACATGCCGATTGTGAGAAAATCGCCCTGGGCGAAATTGACGATTTTCATGACGCCGTGGATCATGGACAGGCCAACGGCGATAAGGGCATAGACGCCGCCAATAAGCAGGCCGTTCACAATGGTCTGGAGCATGGCGCCCTCTTTGCCGCGGCGGCGGGGGAGGCCTTGCCCGGGCTTCCCTCCGCCGCCGGCTTCACATGCGGAAAATCAGCTCGCGAAAGGTTTCAGCGTGAACGGATCGATAACCTCCGAGGAAGCGGCTTCGGGCGGATACACGCACCGTGGCTTGTTGCCCTGCCATTGCAGGATGATGGGTATGGACCCGGCATTGAAGCCTTTGTTGTCGAAGGACCCTTTGCCGATGCAATAGGCCCTGAACCAGGGGGAATTGTCCGCGTTCAGCTTGCGCAACTCGTCGCGAACGCTCACCGAATCGGCGGATTTCCCGTTTTCGATCGCCTCGACAATCAGCATGAAGGAGATGATGCTGGGGCCGCCCTGTCCGGGGATGAATTCGCCGTTTTCCTTTTCGTACCGCTCGCGGATTTTGGTGAACTCGGGGAAAGAGAGCGTGGCCTTGTTGTCCCAGACCCAGCCGTCGGCGGAACAGATGCCGTTGACGTCGTCGCCAAGGTCGTTGAGGAGCGACGGCCAGGTGAAGGCCGAACCGCCGGCGATGACGATGGGCTTGTACCGCATGGCGTTCATGGCGGTCATGAGCAGCTTGGCGTCGTTGGCGTAGCAGCTCGGGAAGACGACGTCGACGCCCTCGTTCCTGAGCTTGGTGACGATGGGGCTGGCGTCGCTGAGCCTGCCGGCCTCGTAGTTCTCGTCGACGGCGATGGTCATGCCGGCGGCGGCGAGATCCCTGCGGTTCGAATTGGCGTTGTCCTCCCCCCAGGCGGAATTTTCGAAGATGATTGCGCACTTCAGATCTTTGACGGTCTTGCCCATTTTCGGGGCGAGGAAGCGCAGGAAATCGAGTTGCATGATGCTGAACTCGGCGGCTTTCGCCGCGGGTTGAAAGATGAATTCACAGCCTTTTTGGGTGATCGTCCCGTTCGCGGCGGAAGCGGTCACCGCCGGAACCTTGTACTTTTGCAGGATTGGCAGGGAAATCAGGGCGAAGGCCGACTGGGCGCTGCCCACGATGCCGCT
>JAITKH010000215.1 GCA_031278535.1 Planctomycetota bacterium
CCTTGACGGCATCGGCATCGGGCGATCGGACGTTTTCGCCATGCCGTACAACCGGCTGGCGGCGCCGCTGGAAGCGGAAAACGGCATCCAGCCCCTTCTTGTGCCTCTTGACGGCCTCGAGCAGATATGGTCGCTGGACATCCATGTCGCCGATCACTGCAACCTTCGCTGCAAGGCCTGCGGGCATTTTTCCTGCCTGGCGGACGGGGAGGTTTTTCATGACGCCGAAACTGTGGAAAAATCCCTGGAGCGCCTGGCCGATCTCGTCCCGAATATCTGCAATCTCCACATCCTTGGCGGCGAGCCGCTTCTCCATCCCGAACTCCCGGAGATTGTCGCGGTTGCGCGCAGACAGTATCCGCTCGCCAACATGACCATGGCCACCAACGGCATATTGCTGACGCGGATGTCCCTCCGGCTCCGTTCCTCGCTGAAAAACAATCAAGTGAAGGTAATTGTCTCCCTGTATCCGCCCCTGTTCGAACGGGTGGACGAGTTGGCGGCGTGGCTCGGGTCGGAAGGATTGCCGTTCCGGATCAACAGGATCGACTCCTTCGAACGGCGTATCCTGCCCAGGCCGATATTCGACAAGCGGCGCATGTTCGCGAAATGCGGCCACAAAATGTGCCTGAGAGGGTCGCGCGTCGGCTATTGCGTCATGGCCCTGTTCACCGATTACTACAACCGGCGTTTCGGTCCCGGCCGGCTGCCGGAGGACCCGGGGGTGGACGTCTTCGCCCATGCCGGCGGCAAGTCCTTCCTCGCCGCCCTGAACCGGCCGCTCGAACTCTGCCGCCAGTGCGTCGCCTGCGACGCCGGGAAACAGTATTTCCGGGACTGGGCCCCGGCCGGCAAAAATCCCCGGCCGGAGGACTGGTTTATCGATTTTCCCCTTGACGCCGCCCTGGCGCGGCGGGGAGACTGAACCATGCGGAAGCGCGATCCCCTGGTCAGCATCATGATCCCGAATTTCAACCATGCCCGTTACCTGGACGAGTGCATCGGGAGCGTGCTGGCGCAGACCTACAAAAACCGGGAAATCGTTCTTCTCGACAACCAGTCGACCGACAATTCCCTGGATGTCGCGGCCAAATACCAAGAGGACGGCGTCCGCCTGTGCCGCAATGCCTACAACGTCATGAACAAATCCTATTCCATCCTCGCGAACAGTCTCGCCGAAGGCGAATACCTCCTGCTCATGGGCGCCGACGACGCGATCCTGCCCGCCTTTGTGGAAAAGGCGGTGGCCATCATGGAACGGTACCCGACCGTCGGCTATGTGCATGGCGAACGCGACTTCATGCGCGGGGACGGCAGCGTCATTGAACTGGACCCATTCTTCAATTGTTCTTTTGTCGCGCCGGGCGAAAGCGTCATGCCCCTGTACATGGTGACCACAATCGCCCATCCCGCCCAGGGAATATTTCGCCGCTCCGCCTTTCAGCGCATCGGCGGCTACGATATGGAGATTGACCACATGAACGCCGACAAGAGCCTGTGGTTCTATCTTTCGGCCGTCGGCGACTATGGCTATATCCGCGAGAAGATGTGCCGCATCCGGGCGGGCGCCGACAACCAGACGGCCCTGACGCAGCAAAATTTCCAGCATCCGGTGCTGTGCCACCTTATCATCAACGACTTCGTCCGCTTCGCCAGGCAATTCGGCTATCCCAAGGTCCTGGCGAGGAGGGAAGAGGCTTTGAGGCGCCTGGCCGGGGATTTTCTCGTCTATGCCGGCAACATGCTGGCGCAACGGAACTTCGAGGGAGCCTTTTCCTACCTGGTCTATGCGCGAATTCTCGATCGCGCCATAACCGATGACGACGCCTGGAAACGGCTCGGGCGCATGCATGACGAAAAAAAACCGGATAACGATTTTATCCAGGCCCGGAATACCATGTTCGCCAGGCGGGCGCGAAATTATCCGCCGCCCGACGGTTTCGAACCGATTGCGCTGGAGAGCCTGTGAGATACAATCCGGTCAATATCGTCGTGCCGGCGTACAATGACGCCGGCGTTCTCGACGCTACGCTTGACAGCGTCGCGGCGCAGGAATATGAGGCGAAAAAGATATTCCTGTTTATCGTTGATTTCGGGTCGACCGACGGAACGCTGGAAAAAGCCGCCGCCCGCCGGACGGAACAAACCGCCGTTTTCCGGCTCGCCGGCAAAAGGGTAGGGAGAACCATGGCGGCGGACGCGGTCCGGGCATTGGGTTCGCAGGCCATGGGCTCCAGGACGATTCTTCTTTGGCCAGGGGACGTCATGTATCCCCATTGCCTCCGGACAGCCGAAAAATGGATGCGGAAACGACCCGCCGGCATGCTGATCGCGGAGGCGGACATTCGCGACGGGAAAGGAAATGTCCGCAGCCAGACGCCTCTCTTCACCAAGCCCGGCTATATCAGGGGATTTTCGAGAGATTCCTCCGAATATGTCAGGAAGGGCTGGCGGCACGCGGTGCTGCGGTATGGCGGCGGATATTTGCCCGCGCATGGAAAAATCGCAACGCAACGGAATTTTGATTATTGGTGGAATTCTTTGGCGTATCATGGGTTATTCACAAATGCGATATACGTGAATACGCCGCTCGGCTGCGTACGGGAGCGCATGTACGCCGACGAACT
>JAITKH010000296.1 GCA_031278535.1 Planctomycetota bacterium
AAAAAGAATGCCTCCATCCAACGCGAATGGTACGGCGAAAAGGATTGCGTCTCCTTCCTCGATGCTCTGGCCGATGTCCGCCAACAGCTATGGCGCGAAAGAATTAATGCCATGTCGTCCTCTCGCTCCAACCTTGCGATAATTCAGGAACTCCTTGTCAATGCGCTCGCTTGGGCCGCATAATTTCCAAAAGTCCACTTAGAGAAAGAAGGAAAATCCTGCAAAAAATCATAGCGCCTTCCCATGGAAATGCAATAAAAAACACCAGATTTTATGCACTTTTTGAAGATCTTCGCCACTTTTTCAGTGACTACTACATAATGGCGGTAATTGCCTCCACAATTGAAGGCTTTACCGAAAACCGCTTCGGAATGGGTATACGCTCAATTATGGAAACCTGTTTCCGTTAGCCAAGTTATTTATCGATAAATCCTCAGACAGCCATGCGCATCGCCAGTCGCCAGGCAGACCGAACCAAACAGATAAAAACCCGTTTGTATCCGGTCCGCTGAAATTCGAGGCCCTGGCAAGAAAGGGTGCGCTTATGGCGGAGGTATACGGAACCCTGCTGGAATTGTCGACTTACGAAAAGACCCGTCTCCTGGCGGAGTCGCGGGAGAAGGCCCGCCGCGATCATATCGCCCGTATGCGGGGCAGCAAGGAGGAAGGCCTCGCGAAAGGCGTGGAGAAAGGCCGGGGCGAAGGCGAAATTGAGTCGATCCCCAGAGTTCTTGCCGCCCGGTCCGGTTTCGTTCCGAAGAACATTCAACGGAACATCCGCTCGTGTTCCGATTTGGGCGCACTGGGATCGCTGACCATCCGTGCCGCCGCTTGCGGAACGCTTTCCGAGTTCAGGAAAAGGCTCATGGCCTGAAAAAGCGAATGCCATTTTCCTTTCCTTTTGACCGATCTTCGCAATCCATTCATACCCGCAAGGCTGGCGTATGGCTTTCGCGTCTTTTTCGGAGGCCGCACACGCCCCTACTCGCTCCGCAAAGGCGACAGCGCCTCAAATCGTGATACTCTAGTGGTCTGTAAAGTCTAAATCCTTACAAATTCTGAAGTCCATTTGTTCCGGGATTGACCTTTGATGCCGGAGGGGAATTCACTTCCCCGTAGGCGGAAACCGGATAAACCGGGGGCGCTCCCCGTACAGTCTCAATCAAAGATTGAGACTGTACGGAACACTAGGTTGTTGAAGTGTTCCCTGGCACCACGGGAAGGACCTTGCGCAAGAACGGTTTTCATATTCTCGCGCAAGAATAAAACGAAGGGATGTTCGCCTATTGCCTGAAGCGCCAGGCGACAAGCGCCCCGGAATTCAACCTAATTCAGACATTGACGCCGTAGCCCTTTGCCAGAGGCCGCAAACCTCCGGAAAATCCCTGGCCGACGGCTTTGAACTTCCATTCGGCGCCGTTCCGGTAAATTTCGCCAAAAATCATGGCGGTTTCGGTACTCATATCCTCGGAAAGATCGAATCTGGCGATTTCCCTGCCATCGACCTGGTTGACGATGCGGATGAAAGCGTTGGAGACCATGCCAAAGTTCTGCTTTCGAACATCAGCCTCGTGAATGGTAGCGGTGACGGCGATGCGTTTCACGTCTTGCGGAATTGCTTCAAGATTCACTTCAATGGCCTCGTCGTCACCTTCGCCCGCACCGGTACGGTTGTCTCCGGTATGCTCCACCGAACCGTCTGCGGCTTTAAGATTATTGTAGAAAATGAAATCGGAATCGCCGCGAACCTTACCGTCTTCCTTAAGCAGAAACGCGCTGGCATCGAGATCAAAATCCTTGCCGTCGGTCGAACGCGCGTCCCATCCCAATCCCACCAGGATGGACTTGAGCCCGGGAGATTCCTTGCTCAGGGAAACATTGCCGCCTTTTGACAGGGATACAGCCATGGTTTCTTCCTCCTTCGCGCCAAGTCCACTATGCGCACAAGGCCACAGAGCCTCGCATGACGAATAAGACAATCGCGTTCCCCGGCATTTATCCCGCCCTTTTCACGCCCCGGACAATTTCGCCAATCCACAACACGGGCGATGTTCCAAGTATAATGGCAATCCATTCGTTGGCGGACAGCGGCACTGTGCGGAATATTTCCCCGCCATGTTGGGTCAGCATGATTTGCCCGATGCCGATGACCAGGACAATCAGGATGAACAGCCTGCTTTCCGACAGCCGGGAAAAGGCCGAACGAGTCTGGCCCAGCATCCGCGCATTAAACAGGTTCCAGAATTGGAGGAAGACGAAGACGCTGAAAAAAATTGACAGGTTATGCCGGCCGGTCGTGGTGGCGATGTCCATGGGAAACACCCGCTCGAACCCGAGGACCAGAACCAGGAACAGCGCGAGAAAGAATCCGCCGACGGTAAAAATGAATCTGCCCATGCCGGGCGTGACGATAAAGGCGTCGGATTTGCGGGGCGGCTTGTCCATCAGGGCCCAGTCCGGCGGCTCCGAAGCCAGCGCCAGCGCGGCGAAGGTGTCCATGATAAGGTTGATCCACAGCATTTGCGTGACGGTCAGCGGCAATTTGACGCCGAGGAAGGGACCAAGCAGGGCGATGCCCAGGGCGGCAACGTTGATTGTCAGCTGGAACAGGATGAATTTCTGGATGTTGGCATAAAGCGACCTGCCCCACATCACCGCTTTCACGATGCTGGCGAAAGAATCGTCAAGCAGGATAATGTCCGCCGCCTCCTTGGCGACGGAGGTTCCGGTTATTCCCATGGCAAGGCCGACATCGGCGTGGTTGAGCGCGGGCGCGTCGTTGGAGCCGTCGCCCGTGACAGCCACGACCTCGCCTTTTTTCTGGAGCAGCGTAACCAGCCTCTGTTTGGCCAGGGGCTTGGCCCGGGACATGATTTGGAGACGCCCGGTCTCGATGTCCGCTTCGTTTTCGTCAAGCGCCATGAATTCATCGCCGGTCATGGTCATGCCGGGAGCATCGGCGCCACGTTCAATCATGCCGATCGCGGCCGCGATTTCCCTGGCGGTGGCTTGATTGTCGCCAGTGACCATCTTGACCTTCACTCCGGCGCGCGCGCAGGCGCGAACGGCATCGGGGACTTCCGGACGAACAGGGTCCGCAATGGAAAAAAATCCGAGCCAGACCAGGCCGCGCTCCTCCACCATTGCCTGGAGCCTGCCGGCATCGTATTCCCCGTCGACTCCGGCATCGCAGAGGCGATAGGCGAAACCGAGAGTACGCATGCCGCGGGCCTGTTCCGCTTTCAACGCCGCAAGCAGCTTGCCCCTTTCGGCTTCTTCAAGCCTGACGGCACTTCCATCCGGAAGGCGGCGGGAATCGCAGCGGGAAAGCACTATCTCCGGCGCGCCTTTGACGTGCAGGGTCAGCTTCTCCGGCAACACGCCGGCGCCGAGCGTCGCCATGTACTTCCGCTCGGTGGAAAATGTCAGCTGTCCGGAAACTTTGAATCCGTTGCGGCTTTCATGATACCCGGTTCCGGCATCCTCAAGCCACATGAGGAGGGCGCATTCGGTGGGATTGCCCAGCGGAACGGTCAGCCTGCCATTCTCTCCGGCCCCAAGATTGGCGGTGGAATTCGCGCCGATGGCCTCCGCCGCCAACCGCCACTCCGCCCCCCCCGGCGTTCCGGGATCGTTGGAAAACGCAATCGCCGACACCCTCATTTCGTTCATGGTCAGGGTGCCGGTCTTGTCGGAACAGATGACCGTGGCGGCGCCGATGGTTTCACAGGCGTGCATGCGGCGCACCAAATTGTTGGCCGCGGTCATCTTGCGCATCGAATAGGCCAATGACAGCGTGACGCTCATGGGCAGGCCTTCGGGCACCGCCACGACAATGATTGTCACCGCGACCATGAAGAAGCGAAGCAACTCGAGCCCGGCGGACACCGGGAACCACGCCGACGGGGAAGACGGCATCCACCCCGCGGCCATACCGAAAACGACGCCGGCCATAAACAGCGCCAGGCCGGCGGCGACGGATTGCAGCCAGGGGGCAAGTCCCTCTTTTTCCAGCCAGGCGTTGGGCGGCAATTCCCTGCCCGCCACGTCGAACGCGTCATAAACAACCGGCAGCCAAATCCGGGCCATGGCCGCCATCAGGGAAACGACGGCGACCGCGAAAAAATACCACTGTCCGGAGACAAGCGGCGCTTCGAGGTAATGAATCCGCTCATTGTCCTCAATGACGGTTTTGACAGGCAGGCCGTCGGCCGCGGAGCCATATTTGGCCCGGAGCGTCTCACGGGCGGATGCCACCGCCCGCGCGTCCGGGGAATCGCCACCGGCCTCGGCGGAAACGGCCTCGCGGCCAATGGTAACGCGTTCGCCAAGTTCTCCCTGCCATGCGGCGCGAATGGTGAGTACGCCGAAAATGAGAACGGCCACGCCGAAACCGCAGACGCCGATAACCTGTCCCAGCTTGGCAAGCTGGCGGTTGAGGGGCGTTTCCGTTTCCGTTTCTTCGGCAGCCGCGCGCGCGGTCTTGCCGATTTCCGAAGCGTCGCCGACCGAAACAACCCGGGCCAGCGCGTGCCCGTCGGCGACAAATGTGCCGCGCAGCACCAGATGGCGTGGGTAGGCAAGATCGACTTCATCGCTGCGCGCCCCGGTCCGGGGCCGCTTGGTCACCGGCACGGATTCGCCGGTGAGCGACGCCTCGCTGACCTGAAAAGACACGGACGACAGTACTTCCGCATCGGCCGGTATCGCCTCGCCCTGCTCGAGTACCAGGATATCGCCGACAACCAAATCGCGCTTGGGAACCGGAACATAAAGGCTGTCCCGTATGACATTGATTGGCTCGTCGTCCGAAACACGATTCAAAAGATCGAATTCCTGTCCCGCCTTGTATTCATTGATGAATCCAAGCGTGGTGGCCAGGAACACGGCGATGATGATGCCAATGCCCTCGGTATAATTCCCCTCGACGACGCCGGCCCCGATGGCGATCACGGCCGCCACCAGAAGGACGCGGATAATGGGGTCTTCGAATTTTTCGAGATACAGTTTCCACCAGGGATCGCGCGGAGGAGGAGTCAGGACATTCGCCCCGTGCCGACGGCGGCTCTCCTCGACCTCGACGGCCGTCAAACCGGGGAACTCCACTCCGCCGCTTTTCGACGCGTCATCCCGGAACGAATCATTCTCCATGTGCGGTTCATTCTCCAAAGCGGGAAAAACTGCGATACTCTCCAAGCCAGCGCGAATACTTGTCAAACACACTGCGGCAGACAACAAGGGGAACATGGTATAATGGGAGCATCGGTACGTCAAGCGAAAGTCGCCGCCGCCTGTCATCCCGGGGATCCCTGGACGCCAAATGAGCCGCCACTCCGGGATTTGACGAGTTTTTTTCCGCAATGCGGGCACTCTATCGAATCGGGTGAATCGATGGCATTGCAGAAAAGGCGCTTGCAACATCCGCATTGCGCCCAGGCGCCATTGCCGCAGTATGGACATGCGGCTGCGCCATGCAGCATATCGGAAGACACCGCCGGCGACTCCATTTCTCCCTCCGAAAAAAAATCTTCGGGCAGTGGAAAGGCCCCCTGCACCCCATACGTGCCCGGATCGGAGGCTTGCATATATCGCAGCAGATATGATCCGCGTTTTTTTTGGCATAACACGTGGAAAAACAAGCGCCGCCGGCCAATTCCCGGCGATGGATCGCTTCCCGGTTCGACCAATTCAAATCCATCGCCGAGGGGAAGTTTGTCAAGACCGAGTTTTCCCTCTGTGCCGATGCTCATTGACTGAATGCTCGCGCTCATCCACACAAAAAATTTGGAAATGTTGCCGGACGACAGATCCTGCATGCGAATGCATGCGTCCGCAACGTTCTTCAGGCAGGAAAAATCGGCCTCGTCCCCACAGCCGATCGCATAAATATTCGCAATGCCTGGCCGGACTTCCCTGAGGCGCTCCGCCGCCTGCCGCCAGCTATCCGTCGGTTGGCCATCGGTCATGATGAAAACAAGCGGCCGGTAATCGCCCCTGGACTCAGCCGTCGTTCTGATCACTTCCCGGCGCACGCAATCGGCGAGAAGGTCCAACGCGGCGCCGAATTTCGTCCCGGGGCGAATGGCAAGCCTCGGCGGCGCCACGGCGGCGATCCCGATCAACGGAAACAC
>JAITKH010000321.1 GCA_031278535.1 Planctomycetota bacterium
GCGTTCCAAATCCGCCAAAGGCAGGACGGTCTCCTCGTCCGCTTTCGGATCGTCGATCCTCCTCCGCCTGGTCGATTCGATGACGGCGCGGCGGGCGGCGGCCGGGGGGGGACGGGACAGCTGCGGCGGCAGGGTGGCGGCGGTAAACTCGCCTCCCTGGTGCATGTTGACCATGTATTCGATGCAATTCTCGAATTCGCGGATGTTGCCGGGCCAATCGTAAGGCATGAGGTTGGCCAGAAGACTTGGGGAAAGGCGCAGCGGCGGCTTCCCGAACAGCCGGCAGTAGCGATCGAGGAAATATTCGGCCAATGCCGGGATGTCCTCCTTGTGGCAGCGGAGCGGCGGGATTTCCATAGGAATCACGTTCAGGCGGTAAAAGAGATCCTCGCGAAAACGCTTTTCCGCAATCATGTCGGGCAGCAGCTCATTTGAGGCGGCGATGATGCGGATGTTCACGGAGATCGGCTTGTTGGAGCCAAGTCGGGTAAAATTCCTTTCCTGGATAACCCGAAGCAGTTTCACCTGCAGATGGATGGGAAGGGAACCAATCTCGTCCAGAAAAAGGATGCCGCCGTCGGCCAATTCGAATTTGCCCATGCGCCCGGTCGGATTGGCGTCCGTAAAGGCTCCCTTGACATAACCGAAAAGCTCGCTCTCAAGGAGCGCGTCCGGAATGGCGCCACAGTTGATGGCAATGAAGGGACGGTTGGAGCGTGGGCTGGCCGCATGGATGGCGCGTGCGAACATCTCCTTTCCGACCCCGCTCTCGCCGGAAATAAGCACGGTGGAGGGAGCGGCGGCGATTTGCCGTGCCCTCGCCTTGAGTTCCTGGATGGTTTCGCTTTCCCCGATGATGGCGTCGAGAGCGGCGGTGTTGCTTGCAGCCTTTTCCATGGAGGAGAGCATGGCGGCGAGGCTGGGCTTGGACTCGAAGGCGAGTGCCCGGGAAAACAGCGGATCGTTCTCTTCCGTTTTGGTTAGGCGGCCGAGAACCGTGAGGCGGCGCTCTCCTCCATCCGGATCGGCGGGATTGGAACGGATCACCACATCGAATTCATCAAGGCCGGAATAGGCATCGCCGGTGGGGATAATGCTGATTTCCCGGCCGGAAATGTCCTCCTCCAGACCCAGTTCCTGCCTTGCCCGGTCGTTGATGAGGGATATCCCCCCCCCGCGATCAAGTGCCAGGACGCTCTTGCCGCTTTGATCAGTTATTTTCAGGAGCGCGTCAAGGCGATGGAGATTTTCCCGCGCATTCTGGGCGATTAGCGCCGTTCGGCCAAGAATGTCGGCAAGAATTTCGATGAAATAGCTATACATTTCGCGGTTGGCGAGTACCCGTTCCCTGTCCGCATCGTTGAAGCAGACGAGTCCGATTACTCCCTGGACTTCGTTTCCGACGGCAATAGGAGTGCCAATGGTCAGTTTTTCCCGGCAGTCGCCGCGATCCGGGCAGTCGCAACAAAGCGGGTTGTCCCTGGGATTATCTATGAAGAGGACGCCGCGCTGTCGCATCGCTTTCCGGTACAGGTTGCCGGCCGTGGTGAGGCTTTTGCCGACATGTTCGGCATAGATGCCGGTTCCGGCCACGCGGATCAGATCGATATCCACAATCTCAACGTCAATACCGGTGACGGCGGCAATCACCTGGGTGAATTTGATCGCATAGGGGCGCACATTCTCCAAACTCATGCTTTATCCTCAAATGGTACAAGCTATTGGCGACATTCTATAAGCTATCCGCCACGTGTCAAGTAAAATGATGATTTTTACCAAACGGCATTCTCAAAATGAGAATTTTTGCTCTCTTTAATTCTCATTTTGAGAATATTCTCATTTTGAGAATGAACGTCTTTTCGCTTCTATATAACATCATCATTATTATATAGTTATTTTAAAACGATAAAAAATATTTTTAGGTAAGATATTTGCTACTGAAAATTCAAGCGATATTATTATTGAAAAGGAGAAAACGAGATGGGCGAAATGAAGTTGTTATTGAACGGGCAACGAAAAGCTTGCGGCAAGGGGGCGAGCCTGACCGACTTCGAACCGGACAAGGCCGGAAGCGTCCGGGAATATCACCGGAAGTTCAGGGAATATGCCCCGACGCCGCTCCTGCCCCTTCCCAACTTGGCGAAGTCGCTGGGCCTGGGAAACATATTTGTCAAGGACGAGTCGAAACGTTTCGGTCTGAATGCCTTCAAGGTACTTGGCGGATCCTACGCCATCGGGCGGATAGTGGCTGATCGATTGGGGCTGCCGTTCGACAATCTGGATGTGGAGAAGCTTCGTGCCGGCGGTTTTGACCGGGAGATCGGCGACATCGCCTTCGCCACCGCCACCGACGGCAACCATGGCCGGGGCGTGGCCTGGACCGCCCGGCAGTTCCGGCGGAAAGCCCATGTCTTCATGCCGAAGGGATCGGCCCAGATACGGGCGCAAAACATCCGTTCCGCCGGGGCCGAATGTGTCATAACCGATTTTAATTACGACGACGCCGTGCGCTTTGCCAACCGTGAGGCGGAGAAAAACGGTTGGATCATGGTGCAGGACACCGCGTGGGATGGCTACGAGGACATCCCGCGCTGGATCATGCAGGGGTACATAACCCTGGCGGCGGAGGCATTGGATCAATTGCGGGATTTTGGCGTCGAAGTTCCGAGCCACCTGTTCCTTCAGGCCGGTGTGGGTTCCTTCGCCGGGGCGGCCCTGGGCTTTTTCGCCGCCGCCTTGGGCAACAAGCTGCCCCGGACCGTCATTGTCGAACCCGACAAGGCGGACTGCGTTTTCCGTTCCCTCTCCGCCGCCGATGGAAAAGCCCACAATGTGACAGGCGATCTCGCCACTATCATGGCCGGTCTCGCTTGCGGGGAGCCGAGCACAATAAGCTGGGGAGTTCTCCGCGACTATGCCGCGGCTGGCATCTCCTGCGCCGATTTCCTGGCGGCGAACGGCATGCGCATCCTGGCTGCGCCGCTCCCGGGCGATCCGGCGATAACCTCGGGCGAGTCCGGGGCGGTATCCTGCGGCGTACTTGAGCGCATTTGTTCCGTTCCCTGGCTTGATGTGGTCCGTGCCGCCCTGGATTTGACCCCGGATTCGACGGTTCTCCTGGTCAGTACTGAAGGGGACACCTCTCCAGACATGTATCGGGACATTGTCTGGCGCGGTAGATATCCGGCGACGGAGCGCGAATCCTGACGTCTTTCCCGCCAGGACATTTTTATAGGAGGACACCATGTCCACAAATGAGCAGAAGGAGGAAACGGCCGGATTGTGCCGGGAGATGATCCGGAGCAAAAGCGTTTCGGGAGAAGAAAAGGGCGTGGTCGAAATCCTCTCCCGCTTCATGCGGGAAAAAAGATTCGACGAGATCGTCGTGGATCGCTTCGGCAGCGTGATCGGGACCATCCGGGGCAAGCGGCCGGGACCGGGCATCCTGTTCGACGGCCATATCGATACGGTTCCGGTGCCCGACCCTGCGGCTTGGAGACATAATCCCTTCGCGGGCGACATGGCCGACGGCCGGATTTACGGGCGCGGCGCCTCCGACATGAAGGGGGCGACGGCGGCCATGGTTTGTGCCGCCGCCCATTTCGCCGAGGCCACGGAAAGGGACTTCGCCGGGTCGGTACATGTGGCGGGGGTGGTTTTCGAGGAACTGTTCGAAGGGGTGGCGGCGCGGGAAATCAGCGGCAGGGTAAAGCCGGAATTCGTGGTCATCGGCGAAGCGTCGGAGCTCAACCTGAAAATCGGCCAGCGCGGCCGGGCGGAGATTATCCTCGAAACCGCCGGCGTGCCGGCGCATTCGGCCAATCCGGAAAAGGGCGTCAATGCCGTTCACGCCATGATGCGATATGTCGGGGAGGTGGAAAAAATCGTCCCCGGCGAACAGCCGGTGCTCGGAAAGGGCGTCTCGGTCCTGACCGACATCATCTCCACGCCTT
>JAITKH010000380.1 GCA_031278535.1 Planctomycetota bacterium
CCGCGCATTCACGCGCCGAAGAATGTTGAAGGGAAGGCGCTCGCATTCCCCGTAAGAAAATTCGATGATCGCCTGGTATTTGCCGCCATGTCTGTCGTTAACCCTGATACTGCTCATGAGCCTCCCTCCCCTCGGTTGGTATTTGCGAAATAATGTTATCCGGAAACGCGATCCGTTTCAACCGGCGAGGCGTAGGCGACAGCCGCATACCCGACGATATGATCGGCGCGACCCGAGGGCATCGCCTCGAAACTGTCGGTCCTGGCCAGCAGCCAGCCCTCCTTCGCTCCGAGCGTTCCGGCCCAACCCGCCGCCGCCGCAGCGGCGCCGGCGCCGCAGGCGCTGCCATCCCTCTCCGCCGTCGGTACGATGGCGCAAAAATCGAGGCGGAGGAGCGTTTCCAGGAAGCGCCTGTCGTTTTCCCGCGTCCAGGCCAGAGCCGGCTTGCCCGTCCCGGCCGGCATCAGGCCGAAGGCGGCTCCGTAATGGGTAAGATCTGTCGAGGCGACGGCGATCGTTGCCTTGCCGCTTTTTTCCGCCGTCCGCGCCGCCAGTTCCCCGTAGCGATGAGCATCGGAAAGGAAAGGGACGGCGACGGGAACCAGGCGAGCCTCTGGGAACAGGAAACGGATGAAGGGAAGTTGGAGTTCAATGGCGTTGTCGCCGCTGTGCGGCCGCTCGTTCGCCTCGCCCACTCCGGCGGTAATCAGGAGGCCGGCCAGTTCCGCGTCAATCTCGGCCGGACCGAGCGGATTGTCCCATGCGCCCCTTGCCCAGATGGCCGGAACTTGTGGAGTCGAATGGTGACAGGCGCCGAAAACGACAAAGGAATCGATTTTCACTCTCGCCCGGTGCAGCCAGGCGAAGGCGGCGGCGGCTATCGGTCCGGAAAAGGCAAGGCCGGCATGGGGAACGACAATCGCGAGCGGTTTGCCCTTCGGATCGCCGGGCCGAAGCGACGCCGCCTTCGCAAGGCAATCCTCCACTTCGGCTTTGAGTTCCTTTCGATCGTCACTGTACCAGATCCCTGCCTTGTCAGCCGCACGAATGGACATGGCTTGTCCCTCCGACGCAGTCCGCCATCCGCCTCATTGATGCGGCCGCCGTCCGAAACACCTGATCGTACGGGCGGCCAGGCCGTCCCGGGCCGCCTCCAATTCCACGCCCGCAACCACGGCGGGCCAAACAGGCCGGCGCATGCTTCTCCAAATCCGGTTCACCACCGTGAAACCGCGCGGATCCATGAGGGCGATCAGGGCCTCAGCCGCTTGGAGGCGCACTTCCGGATCCGGATGCCGGGAAAGCGGCTCCAAGTCTTCGAAGGCATTCGGCGGAGCCAGAGAGGCCAAGGCAAGGGCCGCGTGGCCGGGAAATTCCCCCGCCGCCATCCGGGTGCGGAGAAACGCCGCCGTCGCCCCATCCGCCGGTCCGATTTCCGGAGCGCAAAGCCTGACGATGCTGAGGCGCACCGCCTCGTCCTTTTCCGCCTGGTAGCGCCGGAAAACCGTTCCAGCCAACCGTGCGGCCTCGTCCCGATTGCCCCGTCGGGCCGCCTCGCCCGCCCGGGCGGCCAGAAACCGGCAGGCGGAGATCCGCTCTCCGGTGTCCAGGCTGTTCACGTTCTGCATCGCCTGGTCCACGCCGCTTCCAGACACGCGGGAATCGGTCCAAGGGGTGCTCTCGCAACCGGCCGCGATGATAAGCAGGAAGAGCGGAGACATGCGCGTCGGGCGGCATCTCATGGCGTTCCCCTTTCGAGGGCCGCACGGAAGTCCGCGACAAGAAAGGGGAAAACAAAATCTTCGGCATTTTCGTGAACGAGAAGATTTGTTTCGTCATGGATGAGGTGATTTTCCGCGCCCGGCAAGGGAGCGCCGCGGCAAAGCGGCGTCCTGTCTTGATAATAATTGACGTGAAACCAGAAACGCCGGCCGTCCGGGACCGGCGCGGCGTCGTAGGCGACGAAATTGGCCGAGACCCCAGGCAAACTTCCGGCGATTGCCGATCCCGCCGCGCCGGCGACCCGTTCCAGTCGCCCCGTCTTTACTGCGTCCACCGTGAGAAGAAGAACCAGTTCGCTATCCGGTTCGCGATCAAGTATGAACCGGGCAGTCTCCGCCGCCGCGGCTCCTCCCAATCCGTGCCCGGCGAGGATCAGGCGAACGGGGAGGCCGCTTTGCCTCCGGAGATCCGCTTGCCGCCGCAGCCAGTCCCGGGCCTGGTCCTGCCTTTGCCACGCGAAAACGGCGGCCGAGCCGGGAAGCGAACCGAAAGCCCGGAGAACCGCTCGTTCCATCCCGCGCGACGACGCTCCCCGGACAAGGGGAAGCGGCGAAAAGATCGCCGCCGCACAGCCGGCGGGCGTTTCCCGGAGAACAAGGAAGACGTCGTCCCTTTCCCTCATCGTCGTGGAAAGGAACCTGCCCTCGCCTCCGCTGGAGATTCCGGCAAGGCATAGGGCCAGGATCACCGCCCGGAAGGCCAGGGTCGGGTCATTTCCTGTCACGGAATATCCCCCAGGCGACATGGAAAGCCAGGAGCAGGGCCAGGAGAAAGCCGAGGCTGGCCAGGGCGATAGAAAGGGAGACGCCGCCGAAAACGGGAATGCGGATGCCGGCAGCCGCGCCGCTTTGCCCGGCCGAGATCACGATGGAACTGCCGATGATGATGGCGGCCGCGATGATACCAAGGGTAAGCCTGTCCATGGATCGCCCGGTGCGTTCGACCGAGGCCTGGAGGTTGTCATGGCGGAAGACGAAGGTGAGACGCCCGGCCTTGGCCTTTTCGGCCAGTTCCCGGAAATCGTCCGGAAGCCTCCGCAGGAAGGAGGCAAAGCGGAAAACTGATCGGAGGCCGCGTTCCGCCGCCACGGCGGGAGCGAAGGTCTCGGCGCGCAGCCGCCGCGCAGCCGAA
>JAITKH010000010.1 GCA_031278535.1 Planctomycetota bacterium
CAGATTGCGGGCCGATTACAAGCGGATGGCCGCCCGATTACGGGCCTATGGCGGGCCGATTACAGGACGTCCCAAATCCTTCCCGCCTACTTCCCGCCTCCGTCCCGCCCCGCCCCGCCCGCGACGGGCCCCCGACCCGCCCCATCCCGCCCCCGGCCCACCGCCATCTCCCGCGTGACAACCGCCCCGCCGTTCGCCACCCGCTGGAGAAAGGCCTGGAGCACCAGATGCGGCACCGCCTCGAGATATTCGTCCTTCTTGTGATACGTTTCCGCGTTCTCCCGCCAAAACCGCTGGAACGCCTTCAGGAGCGCCGTCATGTCCAGCCTCTTCCCGTCCATTCAGCGGTTGATCAAGTTCACGGGCAGCATGGCCTGGATGTCGTAGGTCAATGCCCGGACAATGACCTCCCGATAGAGGGGGTTGGCCGGCCTGAGCATCCCGGCGTCGTCGGCCTTCACCAACCCAAGGTCCAGGCAGAATCTGGTGTCGTCGTGGAGCAGGGAAACCTTGTTTTCCGCCCCGGTGAGCATCGGCTCGATTACCCGCCGCACCCGTTGTTCCTTCAGCCTGTCCAGGAGAGAATCGATATGGGTGTCCCGCCGCCGCATCAGGGTCCCGGCCGCACTGTCGATATGCTCGCCGGTTACGGGAAGCGAAACGTCGCCGGCAAGATCGTCCTCCACCACCTGCCGGGCCAGGGCGTTCGCCAGCCAGGGCTGGCCCTCAGACCAATACCAGGCACGTTCCGTCGCCTCCGGCTCGAAAACCTGTCCGGTATTTTCGGTGTGCTGCCGGTAAAGCGCGGCCACCTGCTCCCGGGTGAAATTGCCGAGGGTCAGGGTCTTGGTCACGATGTTGAAGGGGCTGGCCGACCCCGGCGCCTCGCTTTCCGGGCGCGCCTTTGCCTTGAAATCCCGGATGTCCCGCATCCCCACCAGGGCTATCGACCAGGGGAAGGGCGCCAGGGAGCGGTTGACGTACCCGTCGCGCAGTTGCCGGAGAAAGGTAATCAGCGCCTGCCCCGACAGGCAGTCGGCCTCGTCGAAAAAGAGGACCAGGGGATGCGGCAGGACGGAACAAAGGCGGCTCAGCGCCAAGCGGAGAACGGTAACCGCGTCCTCATTTCCGATTTCAAGTTTTATCCGGTTCAACTCCGGAATGGGATTGAGTTCCAGCGCGGCGCGGAGCAGGGCAAGTATTCTCTCCATTCCCCGGTCTGCGTCCTCAAACCCTTGCATTGTCTCCAGCGAGCAATAGAGAGCGTAATGCTGTCCCGCCGCGTTGATCCCGTCGGCCAGCGCCTGCAGAAGCGTGGTCTTCCCCGACTGCCGGGCGGCATGGACGACGAAATAATCTCCCTGTTCGGCCAATCTGCCCGCCTCAGGCAAGCGATCAATGGCCGGCAGCATGTAATGCCGATCCGGCATGCAGGGGCCGGCGACATTAAACCGCTTCGGCATGGCTGGATTCATGGCGTGCGCCTCCCTGGATATGGGCGAACGGAAGCGGCCGGCTTCCGGGAAGGCGTATTATAGCGTCAGAAGGACCGGAAAACAAGCGCCGCGTCCTTCCCGGAGGAAAGCGTGCTCCGGGAAGGAATGCCTTTTTTAGCGTCTCCGCGTGGTGAAAAATGCGCTGAAGACTTTTTTAAGCCATCATTATTTATTAATCGCGCCTGGAGATAGCTGTCGAGCGTGGACTATTGTTCCGCAAAGCCCGAATCTTTGATGGAGACTTTGCGGGGAGCGCTCCGATTCGTCCGGAAGCGCTGGAAAATGGAAAATCCGGACCTCACAGTTGTCGTTGGGCGAAGAACGGCGTCCAGGCCGGTCTGGACAAAAGGGTTTTGAGCTCGTCGTCCAGCTTCAGGAGGGAAATCGAGAAGCCGGCCATTTCCATGGAAGTGGCGAATTCTCCGGCATAGACTTTGAAAATCTTCACCTTCTTCCCGGCCAGGACCTGGCCGACGCGGCGGTGAATGATGTACAACTCGTCCAGGGGCGTGGCGCCCAGACCGTTGAGCAGCACCGCGGCCTCGTCGCCGGCCGCAAACTCCAGGTCGGCCAGTATCGGGGCGAGCATTTCATCCGCCACCCGGTCGGCCGGGAGCAGTCCGCCCCGCCGAATGCCCGGCTCGCCGTGTATGCCCATGCCGATTTCCATTTCCCCTTCGCCCAGGGAAAACCCGGGCTTCCCGACTTCCGGGATGACGCACGGGGAGAGGGCCACGCCCATGGTTCCCGTCCGCGCAACCGCCTTTTCCGCAGCCGCCTTCACCGCCGCCAGATCCGCTCCCTCCTCGGCTTTGGCGCCGGCGCATTTGTACACGAAGAATATCCCGGCCACGCCGCGCCGCTTGTGCTCCTCGCCCCTGGGCGCCGAAGCCACGTCGTCCATTCCCCGGACCTCGTCCGAACGGATATCCTCCATGTCCAGCATTTCCCTGGCCATTTCGCAGTTCATGATGTCGCCGGTATAGTTGCCGTAGACGAACAGCACGCCCTTGCCGGCGTGGGCGGCCTTGGCCGTCCCGCTCCACTGCTCTGCCGAGGGCGACTGAAAAACCCCGCCGACGGCGCAGCCGTCCAGGAGGCCGGGGCCGACGTACCCCAAGAACAGGGGCAGGTGGCCGGAGCCGCCTCCCGTCACCAGGGCCACCTTATCCCGACCCGGGACGGCCCGGACCAGGCAGCGCCGATCATTTCCGGCGCATTTCAATTGGTCCGGGTGGGCGGCGAGAATCCCTTCCAGCATTTCGTCCACATAGTTTTCCGGCTGGTTGATGAATTTTTTCATGTCTTTTCCTCCGTGAATCCAGTGGTCTGTACAGTCTCAATCTTTCCAAATTCTGAAGTCCGTCTGTTCCGGGATTGGCCTCTGATGCCGGAGGGGAATTCGCTTCCCCGCAGGCGGGAACCGGATGAACCGGGGGCACTCCCCGTAAAATCCCAATGAAAGGGCGAGACTTTACGGAACACTAGAAAGCGAGGCGAACAACCCGGCGTTTGCCCCGCTTCCCGGTTTCCAAGCTTCATGCCCGGCCCGGGAAAAACGGCGCATTGAAATACTCCGCCGTGCGGTTTTCAAGGAAATCGGGCGGCGAGTGGCCCGATTTCCTTTTCCTGAAACGTTCCTTTCTCCGCGACGCCGGACAATCCGGCCGCGGCCTCAGACACAGGTGAAGCCCCCGTCCACCACGAAGTCCGAGCCGGTGATGAAGGAGGCGGCGTCGGAAACCAGGAGGACCAGGGCGCCCCACAATTCCTCGGGCTCCCCCGGCCGCCGGAGCGGACTCATGCTTTTCCAGATCGGCCCGATTTCCGGGTCGCTCCAGAACCTGCCGGCCATGGGGCCGGACATGTAGCCGGGCGAGACGCTGTTCACCCGGATGCCGTATTTCGCCCATTCCACCGCCAGCGATTTGCTGAGGTGCCGCACCGCCGCCTTCGAAGCGTTATAGCTGGCCTGGCATTGGGGCACGTTGACGATATGGGCCGACATGCTGGCGATGTTGACGATGCTGCCGCCGCCCTGTTCCCGCATGATCCCGAAGACGGCCTGGCAGCCGTAGAAGACGGCGTCCAAGTTGATGGACATGACCCGCCGCCAGTCGGCCCCGGTCACCAGTTCGGCTTCCTTCCATTGGACGATGCCGGCATTGTTGACCATGAAGTCCACCCGGCCGTTAAGGCTTTTCGCCGCCGCCGCCGCCGCTTCCAGATCCCGTTTTTCGCAAGCGTCGGTTTTGACGAAAAGCGACTTGACGCCCACGCCGCGCAATTCGGCGGCGGCGGCTTCGCCGGTGTCGGGATTGATCTCGGCCACCACGATGTCGGCGCCCATCTCGGCGAACGCCCGGCAATACCCCCTCCCCAGGCCCTGGCCGCCGCCGGTGACAATTCCCGTCTTCCCCCGCAAAGAAAATTTATCCAGCAGGCTCATGTCCGATCCTCCCGGCCGTCGCCGCGAAAAAATGGGCAAGGCGTACGCTTTCGGACCGCTACCCCTTGAGCGCCCTGGCCGCTTCGCGGGCGGCCTGCATCATCAGGCCGACGTCGCTGGCGTAGGCAACGAGCTGGAAGCCCATGCCGGCGTACCGTTTGGCGTTTTCGACTGTCCCGGCATAAATGCCCGCCACCTTGCCGGCCTTGCGGATGGCCTTGGCCACCTTCTCTATCGCCTTCACCATGGACGGATCGTCCACCTGCCCGGGGATGCCCATGCTTTGCGAAAGATCGAAAGTGCCGACAAAAACCGAATCCACGCCTTCGACCGCGGAAATGGCGTCGATGTTCTCGACGGACTGGACCGATTCGGCCTGGACCATGACAAAGGTCTGGGCATTGGTACGCTCGATATGCCCGGGGACGCCGATAAATCCCCAGTCCGACGCCCGCATGGTGGCGAAGCCGCGCTTGCCTCTCGGGTAGTAGCGGGCCGCTTCGGCCACCTGCTTGGCCAGGTCCGGCGTGTGGACCAGCGGGACCATGACGCCGCCGGAACCGATGTCCATGAACTTGAG
>JAITKH010000019.1 GCA_031278535.1 Planctomycetota bacterium
TGATATGATAGTATATGAAGCCGATGCTAAACCTGGAAAAAGGGAAGATATAAAAATTCCGGAAGGATTAACACATCCGTATGTTTCAACTGATGGTTGGCATAAGATAACCGATCCCTGGCCGAAGAAAAAGCTAGCTAAAAAACACGATAGCGATACTGTTCCAGAGGCGAAAGAGTGAAATGCTTCTTGGTGGGAATGGACGGACGGGGAATAATCCCGTGACACAGCAAGCATCTGAGAAAACGCAACCCGCGAAACAAAACAATGAGGGTAAAGTTGTCCCGGCAGGGAAAAACAGGAAAAATTTAAGGTCATAAGGAGAACCCGTCATGGCGAAGAAAGCCGCGAAACCCGCCCCTATCCCCACCCCCGGCACCCACCATGTGGTATCGAACCCGAAGCGGGGCGGCTGGGACATCATCCGGGGCGGCTCAAGCCGCCCCAGCGGCCATTACGCCACCAAGCAGGAGGCCATCGCCGCCGGGAAGAAACTGTGCCAGAGTCAGGGGACGAAGCTGGTGGTTCACCGGGCGGGGGAAACGGCGGGGTAACTTCACACGTCGATTCACACGCATGACACCTATAACGATATATCTTGACATTAAAAGGCAACCGGAAAAATGATCATAACATGATTGTTTTTGCGGTGTTATGCTATAAATGATTGACGTGACGGGAATTACTGAAACCGATGGAACAGACTGTAAATCTGTCGGGCTCCGCCCTACGATGGTTCGAATCCATCTCTCCCCACCATTCATCAAATTCTTGATTATCACCTGCTGGACTACTACGTCACGTTTCCGAAAGAGCACTTCCTTCTTCCCTGTGACCCGGCCTTGCCTGGTCACACCACCGGACGCTTACGATAATTCCGGCTCCTGTTCCCATTAAGGAGTCGGCCATGAATAGCGGCAGAAGTATCTTCGCCCAGCTTGTGGTGGTATCTTCCCAATCGGCGATTCCACGCACTGGTTATGCGCTACAAGGATGATTACAAAACCGGAAATTCTCATGCCACGACCGTCTCCTCACCATGGTTTTCGTCCAACTCGCCTCCGGCGACAGCATCCGCGATATCGAAGCCTGTCTTTCCGCGAATCCTTCGAAGTTCTACCGCCTTGGCATCCGCTGTCGCATTCTCCGCTCCACTCTCGCAGATGCCAATGAGAGGCGCGATGCCCGGATATTCGAAGAATTCGGTACAATCCTCATCGCTGAAGCCCGACGTCTCTACGCCGAGGAGGCGTTCTTCCCCGAACTCAATGCCGCCGTCTACGCTCTCGATTCCGCCACCGTCACTCTCTACCTCGAACCCTTCCCTTGGGCCTCCGGCGGCGCGGCGTACAAAAAGTCCGCGACTCGAAATCATCCTTTCGAGTCGCGGACTGAAGTAAGGCGATAAGACCAAGAAATTCAGAAGGTGAAGCCGACGCCAAGATTCCAGTGGTGTTCATGGGCATTATTGCGGAAGTTGGCGTTGTAGTCGACATGCACCCCAAGCGTACGGCTGATCTTCGCCTCCAGGCCGACGCCTATCAGGAACCCGTTCCGGGCGCGGCGGGGAGCGCTGGCGACCGCGACGTTGCCGCGGCGCCTGGCCAATTCGGGAATCCAGGCCGCTTTGACCTGCGGAATGATCATGGCGCCGCCGGCCCGTATGGCGTAGGCGAGATTGACGCCCAGCGGAACCTCCCAGACATAGTAGCTCGCCCGGCCGGATTCCACGGGATTGCCGGCAAGTGTGTTGTCTTCCGCGAACGCGCCGCGCCGGTCATGGAAAAGCCGGAGGCCGGCGTGGGGCGTGATCAGGAAATCGCTGAAGTTGAATTTCAGCCCGAACTCGCCGTCGAGATTGACCGAATGGGAATGGTAATCGGCAAAATGGGGCAGGGACACCGAATCCCAACGCGTTCCCTTGTAGTGGTTATACCCGTAGCCGATGCCGGCGCTTATATAATACTTTGCGGCATTGTATTGGCCATAGACCTCCATGTCCCAGGCGCGGGCCTTGAGACTCTGGTTGGCGTCGCCCCCCTTCAGTTTTCCAAAATTGTACGTGGTGGCGAAACCGATGGTGACGGGGCCGCTGGTCCAGTCGAAACCCACGGCCGGAGCGGTGGCGGTATAGCGGTAGCCGCTGCTCCCGTCCCGGCCGGTCTGCTTCGCCCAGGTCTGGTAAAGATCGCCCCAGACGGTGAAGCCGTTGTAATAGACGCAGTCAAGCTGGCGCCGGCTGACCGAACTCCTGACGCTGGCGCTGCGGGTGGCGGGCGCGGCGGCCAGGGCGCTGTCCGATCCGAAGGGGGCGGCGCCGGCGTAAACGGAATCGATGGCCCCCATGCGGACCGCGTCCAGCCGTTTCCTGACGCTGTAATTGAATGAATCCATGCCGATTTGGGCGGCATATGGGGAACTCGAATGGATTTCAAGTTCAACGGCTTGGGCGGGTTTCCCCGACAGCGAGGCCAAGAACAGGACGGCAAACGTAAACGGCAACATCGTCTTTTTCATCATCATCTTCCCTCCAGGAACGATCCCGGCCCGCAGCCGGAAATGTCAGCGCCGTCCGTCCTTCCGCCTGGAATGTTCGACCGGAAAACTTCCGGGCCAGCTTCGGGCGGACTCGCTCTTTACGATAGTTATCGGATGAGGCGGCCGGGCGACTGCACAGAAAAAGGAATTTTATCGGATTCGCTTTCGCCATGGACTTTTTTATCTGAAATAATCATTGACAACCATGACCACTTCATTTAGCATGTCCGAAAGTTTTCAGGAGTCCGCGTAGCGAAGATTCTTGTGCTTTTCAAGGAGAAAACGATGAATACAACGCGGCGCTTCCGTTTATTCGGCCCTGTTGCCGGCGCACAAGCGGAAAGCGCCGCGCCTTCGAAATGTCGCGGCCGGCGACGCCATCCCCGGGTGACCGGAACGGCGGACATGGCGGCCGGCGAAGCGTCCGTATACCTGGGAGGGAAAGGAGGAAGATAATTCCAAGTCCCATCCCCATTATCCTCTGAACATGGAAGCCGCGACATTTCACGGCCGGACATGGGCGGCGGCCTGGGGGAGATCGGGCTGTTCCTGAAGACTTCGCCGGCGCTCCCCCTGTCGGTGGACGCGTGCGTCCGGGGCTATCTGGGCAGGCGCAAGGGCGCGGTCGGGAGCGTCGTGGCAAGCCTGGAGTTTTAGTGTTCCGCACAGTCTCAATCTTTGATTGGTGCGGTGAGCGCCCCCGGCTCATCTGGCAACAACCTCCGGGAAAGTGAATTCGCCGAAGGCATCGGTGGTCGATTCCGGAGCAAACGGACTTCGCTATCCATAGGTTTAGTCTTTTCAGACCACCGGGATCCGGCGCAAACCACCATCGGCATGTTTCCTTCCCGGGTGCCAGGGCAATGGACTTCGAAATTCGTAACGGTGGCCCTTTGTGGACTTGTAAAGGAAAGTGAACAAACCGCCGTTTATTTTTCTTTAAGGTTTCCAGGCTTCCCATTTCAGCCAGGGATTACGGCCAGGTCAGGCTTCATTCCCAACGTGACGAAAACAACGAGTTGAAAAGCAATCCCATACAG
>JAITKH010000033.1 GCA_031278535.1 Planctomycetota bacterium
ATCTTTGATTGAGACTGTGCGGGGAGTGCTCCTGGTTCATTCGGTTTCCGCCTCCGGGGAAGTGAATTCCCCGAGGGTATCGGCGGTCGATTCCGGAGCAAACGGACTTCGGAATCCATAGAGTGAGTCTTTTCAGACAACTATAATGGAGTGTGGACGCCGGTGGAACGACGCGTTCAGTCCAACCCGGTTCCCACGGCGGCAAGACACCGTGAAAAGCCCTATCCGTTTCAACCCGTGAACGCTTATTCCGGCCTTACTTCGTATAATCCTTCTTGACCACCCATTTGCCGTTCTCGATCACCATCACCATGTATTTGCGGTTGATGTCGCCCACCTCGGTGAAGGTGAGCCTGCCGGTGACGCCGTCGAAGTCCCTGGTTGCGGCCAGTGCGTCGCGGACGGCGGCGCGATCGGTCGTTCCAGCCCGCTTGATGGCGTCGCACACCATGAGAAAGCTGTCATAGGCGCAAGCCGCATGCATGTTGGGATCGCGGCCGGCAACCTTGTTGAATTCGGCGATGAAAGCCTGCACCTTCGGATTCGGATCCTCCAGCGCGAACAGGGTGTTGGTAGCGATGCCCTCGGCGGCTTCACCGCCGAGTTCGATCATCTTGACGGAGAAAATGGAGCTGGGCGAGAATTTCTTCACCTTCCAGTTCATGCGCCGGATTTGCCGGCAGATGGCCGCCGCCTCATTATAATGGGAAATGATGAAAACGGCGTCGGGATTGGTTTGGCGAAGCTTGTTGAGAATGGCGCCGTGATCCCGCTCCGCCTCCATGAAGAGTTCCACTCCGGTGATGGGAAGGTTGAATTTCTGGCAGGCTTTGGTGAATTCGTCCTTGGTAACCTGCCCCCAATCGTTATTGATATAGATGATGCCGACCGAGGTGGCGCCCAGATATTCCTTGCCGGTGTATTCGACGTTGAAGGGACATTCCGCCGCCTGGGTGCCGATGACGCCAAACATATACTTGCCCGACGGCGCGAAGTCTGGATGGGACGAAGTCGGGGAGAGCTGGACCATGCCGGCCCGCTCGAAGATGGGGGCGGCCGCCAGGCAACAGGTGCTGGTGAAGTCGCCCACCTCGGCGACCATTCCGGGGTCCTCGACCATCTTCTGGGCGATGAGGGCAGCCTCCTTCGGATCCCCCTTGCTGTCCATGACCACGGCTTCGACCTTTTTCCCGAGTACGCCGCCGCCCTCATTGATCAGCTTGGCCGCCATCTGGGCTGAATAGCGGAAATTTTCGCCGTATTCGGCGTAATTGCCGGTGATCGGAGCGGAAACCCCGATTCGAATGACGTCTTCCGCCGCGGTACGCCCGCCCGCGGCCAGGGAAACGAGCGCCGCCAGCGCCACCAACCATCTCTTGCTCATGGCATCTCCTTGAAATTGCCCGATGAAAATCGCCGAAAATCCGAAACATCCCGAATGGCCTGAAAAACTAACCCCGTGAATGCCGAAATCCGCTTTCTCCGGAATCGACTTCCGGTGCCGAAGGGGAATTCGCTTCCCCGGCGGCGGAAACCGGATGAACCGGGACACTCCCCGCAACGTCCCAATCAACGATTGAGATTTTGCGGAACACGAAAAGGTTTTTTCGTGGAAACACCATATTCCCGACCATTTTTTCCCCGGTGCGCCGCGACCCGTTGATCGGCGATCATCTCCGGGCGATGGTTATCTGACAGCAGTCGCCGCCCGCGGCGATAACCGATCCAAGCGAGAATTCAAAGGAAGGACAGGCGTCGACGATGCCACGATCCCCGTCCATGGCGATGTCGCACAGTTCCTCGCACTCCACGTCCGAAGCCCCCAGTTTTTTCCACGCCGTCACCAGCGGGCAATAATGAAATTCAATGTACAGTCTGTCTTTCGACGCTTCCCGGACGTCCATTTCGAAAATCCCGATCACGTCGTCGTTCGCGAAATTTTTGCCGAACGCCGCCAGATCGCTCTCCGAATGGAACTTGTGTTCACCGTGAAAACGGCCGCATTTCCGGATGGCGGCGCGGGCGAAATCGTTCCAGTCGAGTCCGCGCTTTTTCGCTTCGTCCATCAGCAGGTACATCCAGGTGGCCCGGTGCTCGATGGCGGCCCTGAGCTTGTCGGTCAGGGGATCGCTCCTGGTCGGCGCGTTTCGTATCGTCATGTCGGTTTCTCCTTGTGCGGCCGGCCCGGACGACCGCCGTCCTATATCCCCAGGTAGGCACTCGCCACCTTCGGATCGTGGCGGAGGTCCGCCGCCTTGCCGGAGAGGGCGATCCGGCCGGTTTCAATGACATAGGCCCGATCGGCGATCTGCAGGGCCATGTTGGCGTTCTGTTCGACCAGGAGGATGGTTTTTCCCATGGCGCGAATTTTCAGAAGCAGATCGAAAATCTCCTCGACCACGATGGGGGCGAGCCCCAGCGACGGTTCGTCGAACATGAGCAGCTTCGGATCGAGCATCAGGCCCCGGCCGATGGCCAGCATCTGCTGCTCGCCGCCGGACAGGGTGCCGCCCGGTTGCCGCCGCCGGTCCGCCAGACGGGGGAAAAGGCTGTAGACCATCTCCATGCTCGCGTTCGCCCGGCCGGAGCCGCCTCCCGTCCGGCCGGTGTCGCCCAGAATCAGGTTTTCCTCCACTGTCAGGAAGGGAAAGATATGCCTGCCTTCGGGGACATGGCCGATGCCCAGGCGGACGATGTCGGCGGGATCGGCCGAGGTGATGTCCTGTCCGGCAAAGCGCACCGCGCCCCCCGCTTTCCGGACAACGTTCGAGATGCTCATAAGGGAACTGGACTTGCCGGCGCCGTTCGAACCGATGACGGCGACGATTTCCCGATCAGTCACCCGAAAGGTGACATCCTTGACCGCCCGGATGCCGCAATAATGAACCCGCAGGTTCTCGACTTCAAGCATGTCGCCCGCTCCTTTCCCCCGCTCTGCCGGCCTGAAAAGGCCGCTCTCGATAGGCGCCGGAGTCCGTTTGCTCCGGAGAAGATCGACCGCCGATGCCGAAGAGGGATTCATTTCCCCGGAGGCGGAAGCTGGGTGAGCCAGGGTCACTCCCCAAAAAATTCGCATCAAAGGTGCAGATTGTGCGGAGCATTACCCGGCGGAACGCCCGAGATACGCCTGGATCACTCCGGGGTCGTGGCGGACCGTTTCGGCGTCGCCTTCGCAAATCTTCAACCCCTGGTTCAGGACAGTGATCCGGTCGCAAATCTCCATGATCAGCCGCATATCATGCTCAATCACCACGATGGTCCTGCCTCCGGCGCTGATCCGCCGGATGCAGGCGGACAGCTCCGCCGTTTCGGCTGGATTCATGCCCGCCGCCGGTTCGTCCAGAAGCAAGAGCTCCGGATCCGAGGCGAGGGCGCGGGCGATCTCCAGCCGGCGCTGGGTTCCATAGGGCAACTTTGCCGCCTTGAAATCGGCGTATTGGCCCAGCCTCATGGTTTCCAAAAGTTCCCTGCCGCGCTCGAGGGTCAGCCGTTCGTCCTCCCGGAAACGCCGGGTGCGGAAGATCGCGTCCAACAGGGTGGTCCGCAGGCGATAATGGAAGCCGACGCGGACGTTTTCGATTGCCGTCATGGTTTTGAACAGCTTGATATTCTGGAAGGATCGGCACAGTCCCAACTCCGCCGCCCTGTGGGAAGGGAAACCGGTGATGTCCACGCCCTTGAAGAAAATCCTGCCGCCGGTGGGCTGGAGAAAGCCGGTCAAGGCATTGAAAAGAGTGGTCTTCCCGGCCCCGTTCGGGCCGATGATGCCGTGGACATGGCCCCTGAGAACCCACATGTCCACCTTGTCCACCGCCTTGAGACCGCCGAAGTGGATGGACAGTTCCCTGGTTTCGAGAATCCGCTCTTCGCTCATGTCCCATCCCCGCCTGTTGCCGGTTCCGGTTCGGAATCGGGCGGTTCGTCTTGGTCGCGGACGCTGCCGGCGTCGCCGGTATCCATGACCCCTCCGCCGCAAATGCCCTGGGGCCGGAGATGCATGGTGATCAGAATGGCGACGCCGTAAAGAATCAGCCGGTATTCGGCGAGGAAACGGAAAATTTCCGGAATGATCACCAGGATCGCCGCTCCAATCAGCGGACCGGCAATGCTTCCGAGGCCACCCACCAGCACCATGCCGAGGATGACGAACCCTTCGTCGAGGTGGAAGCTGTCGGCGCTGACGAAATTGGAGAGAAAAGCATAGTAGCAACCGGCGACGCCGGCCCAGAAAGTCGAGAAGGCGAGGTTGTAAATCTTGTAGCGGACGGTGGGGATGCCCATGGCCCTGGCCGCCAGTTCGTCCTCGCGGATGGCGATCCAGGCCCGGCCGATTCGGGAATCGAGAACGTTGGCGCAGATCAGCACTGTCAGGGCGGTGAGAAGAAGCGCCAGGTAATACATATGGAAATTCGTCCCCAGTTCCCACCCGAAAAGGGAAGCGGGAGGGATGCCGGGAATGCCCATCGGCCCCCGGGTGAACTCGCCGCCGTTCAGAACGATCAGGCGGATGATCTCGGAAAAGCCGAGCGTACTCATGGCGAGGAAGATGCCCTTGAGCCTGGCGGTGGGAATGCCCAGAAGCAGGCTCGCGACCGAGGCCATGAGACCGCAAACGGGAAGGGAAATCCAAATCCCGATGCCATGGCGGGTCGAGAGAATGGCGGCAGTGTACGCTCCGATGCAGTAGAAGCCGGCCTGGCCGATGTTGAACTGGCCCGAATAGCCGTTTATCATGTTGAGGCTGGTGCAGAGGATGGCGTACAGGAAAATGTTGATGGCGATCCGGAGAATGTAGTTGTTTTCCCGGAACGCAAGCGGAAAGGCCAGGAGCGCCGTCGCCAGCAGGGCCAGGAATACGGTTCGCTCCTGGCGGACGAGGCGGGATATCATATCTTTTCCGCCCCCTTCCTGCCCAGCAGCCCGGACGGCTTGATCAGGAGGACGATGATCATGACGCCGAAACCGATAATGTCGCGCCAACCGGAAGAGAAAAGGTCGACGCCCAGATTTTCCAGGACTCCGAGAAGCAGCCCTCCCAAGGCGGCTCCGGGTATGCTGGTCAAACCTCCGAAGACGGCGGCGGCGAAAGCCTTGATGCCGGCGACGCCCCCCATGATGGCAAAGACCGAGTTGTAATAGGCCCCGAGAAGCACGCCGGCGACGCCTCCGAGGGCGCAGCCGATGGCATTGCCGATGGTCATCACCCTTTGCACCCTGACCCCGAGCAGGGCGGCGGCAGTCTTGTCCATGGATACGGCCCTGAGCTGCATGCCGAGGCGGGTCTTGCCGAGGAAGACCCAGAGGCTGGCCGAAAGGAAGAAGAGAACGCCGATAATCAGTACCTGGATATGGAGGACGCGAAGATCGCCGATTTCCCACATGCCGTCCATGACGTCGGGAACGAATTCCTGCTCGGTGCTAAACAGCACCTGGGATCCGCTCTTCAGGACGGTGGAGATGCCGATGGTTGTGATCAGCCACACCTCGGGCGGACCTCCGGGCCAGCGGCGGTAGCAGACCACGTCGATGAACATACCCACCAGCCAGGCGGCGGCAAATCCGAGGAGGAGGGAGAGCCAGATCCCCAATTTGAGGATGGCGACGCCATAGTAGCCGCCGGCCAGCGCTCCCAGCATCACCACTTCGCCATAGGTGAAGGTGACGAGATCGAGGCTGCCCATGATGACGGCGAAACCGATGGCCATGAGCGCGTAAATAGCCCCCTGGGCCAGCCCGTCCACCACCAGTTGCGCATAGTAGACAAAAGTGTCGCTCATATGCCCTCCCAATTATTCACATAATAGGAAAGGTTTCGAATTGTGGCAAGTGGAAAAAAACGATAATTCGCTTGCACTCGGCCTGATCTCCTGATATTTTATAGGAAATGCGTTTTTCTGATCGGAAATTTCCTTTTTCAAAAAATATGAATAATAAGATAAATGGAGTATGAAATGGATATACATACATCTTCTTTGTATTTTGATATCATGCGCAAAGAAGTGGCTCCTGCGCTTGGCTGTACCGAGCCGGCGGCGGTGGCCCTGGCCGCCGCCCGGGCGACGGGGGATTTAGGCCGGGCGCCTGATCGGATTGCGGCCAGGGTGAGCGGCAACCTGTACAAAAACGGCATGGGCGTCATGGTCCCGGGTACAGGCCGGGCCGGCCTCGACATCGCCGCCGCCGCCGGGGCACTGGGAGGCGATCCCGATCTGGGCCTGGAGGTATTGCGGAACCTGACGCCCGATCTGGCGGAGAGGGCGGGGATCATGGTCCGGGAAGGGCGGGTGGCGGTCGCTCTCGCCGATGTTGAAAAAACCTTGTACGCCGAGGTCGCGGTTTTTGCCGGAGACGACGGCGCCACGACTGTCATCGAGGACGGACATTCCCGGATAACCCGGCGGGAACGGAATGGGCGGATGTTGTTCCAATTGGACTATTCCTCTTCCGCCGAAGACAGGAAAGAAGACTGGCCCATGACTCTGGGCGGCATCTGGGAATTCGCCGCCGATCCTCCGGATGAGGCAATCGCTTTTATCAGGGAGGCGGCAAGGCTCAACGCCGCCGCCGGCGCCGAAGGTTTGGCCGGCGACTACGGACTCCGGGTGGGGAAAAGCCTTACGCCGGGAATAAACGACATTCTTGGCGACGACGCCGCTTCATACGCGATCCGCCTGACGGCGGCGGGCGCGGACGTCCGCATGGCCGGAGCGATGTTCCCGGTCATGTCCAATTCCGGCGGCGGCAACCA
>JAITKH010000047.1 GCA_031278535.1 Planctomycetota bacterium
GGAACGGCACGGCGACAAGGAACGTCAAGGAAGATCAATGGTTCCCCGTTTTGCCGCCGACAGCGAACAGCACCCCGCCCCGGCGTATAAGCAGCGTGTCTTCGCCTTTTTGAAACACCACGCCGTCCCGCCAAACGCCGGCCACCAGGAACCCGTTCCCCACGATGTCGCCGACCCGCCACACCTTCCCGCCTTGGTCCCGGAAACCGTCGCCGAACACGTCCTTCACCTGCCAGGAATCCGCCATCGGCATGATCGTGGGCAACTTTTTCAATGCCTCTCTTTTCAATGCCTCCCTTGCGTCATTCCTCTCCTCCGGTGCCGGAATGGGCGGCGAATCCACTTCCCGATCCGGTCCGGGCGGCGCGGCCGGTCCGGACGGTTCCGCCGGCATTCCGACGGCGGACGCGAGGAAGGCCGCGGCTTCGCTTCCCAGGTTCTCGTCTATCGCCTGGGTCAGTTCCCGCCTCCTTTCGGCGGAAACCGGCGAATCGGCTTCCAGGACAATCGCGCCGTTTTCCCTGGCGAAGCGCACTCCGGCGATTCCCAACCGCCTCGCTTCCCGTTCCGCCTCGCGCGCAAGCTCGCGCCAAAGCCACAACCGGCGCCGAATGCCGATTCTCTGATCAAGCCTCTCCCGGGTCAACCGGAAGATCGCTTCCGCGTCCTGAGCCGTCTCGACGACGCCGGCGAGCAGCACGGAAAAGCCGCCGCCGAGAAGGGAAACCCGGACGGCGGGGCCGATCGCGCCCAACACACCCGCCAAGCTGTTCACTTCCCCTTCCACGCTGCGCAGTCCGTCTTCCAGCGCCGCATCCGGAAGTTCCGCCGCTTCAATCGCCCGCCGCCGTTCCCGCTCGGTGGCCAGCAGTCCCGACAGGCGCACCCTTCTGGAACCGGCCGCATCCACGCCGATCACCCCCGGCAAGGGCACGCCCCCGTCATCCCGCGCCGCGGAAAAGCCGGCGGCAACAAGCCTCTCCCGCACCAGATCGGCCAAGCCGGCATCCGGATTCGCCGCCAGGAGACAATAATACGCGGCCAAGCCGGCGGCGGCCAGCGGAAACAACGCCAGCCACGGCCATTTCCTTCCACCCCTCCGCTTCGAAGCGTCGCCTTCTTCAGGGATGGAGCCTGTCCGATCCGGAACGTTCCCGCCGCCCTCTTCCGAGGCCGCCTCGTTCGTCCCGGTTTCGGCTTCATTTTCGGCTCGCGCCGGGTGCGGATCGCCATCGGCCGCGCGCGGGCCGTCCGAAAGAGGCTGTGGAATTTCCGGCAATCTTTCCCATGGGCCGTCGGGTCCCAGGGCGATATGGGTTCCACCAAGGGAAACGACCTGGTAGGGCGAGACAAGGGCATTGCCCTCGACCCTCGCGCCATCCACCCTGACCTCGGCGCCCTCCAACGGCTCGATTTCCCAGCTGTCGTCATGTATGCGCAGCAGCGCGTGACGAGGCTTCACCGCCACGTCGGCCAGGACGAGATCGGCGGCGTCGCCTCCGCCCAGCACATATTCGCCCGATGGAAGCGACGCCTCCGAACCGGCTTGCGCCCCGCCGAGGAATTTCAACAATGCGGGCATGACCAGCTCCCTCTCAAGACTTCCCGTCCCGGTTCGGTTATTTTATCGTCCGGAGGGAATAGGCCTCAGAGGCCGGGGTTGACAAATGTTCCAGGCCGGGGCTTTCCTTGATGACCCGTTCACCCTCGCTTCCGGGAGCCAACGGCATATCGCCCAAACGGACGACGCGCGGCGAGAGAATGAAAAGGCGCTCGCTTCTGGAGGCGACATTGGACTTGTTGCGGAAAAGCGCCCCGATGCCGGGAATCTTGCTCAGCCCGGGAACGCCGGTTCTGGTCACCGAAAGCGTCTCGTTGTAGTATCCCCCGATCACCAAGGCTTCGCCTTCCCGCACCACGGCCTGCGTGGTGATGGTGCTTTGCTTCACCCGGGGGAGATTGTCGACCTGCGTCGCGCCGGTGTCGGCGGTGTTGCTGCCGTTCACGATGTGGACCGCCATCTGGATGCCTTCGCTGGCGCCAGGCCGGACGGACGCGTCGTCGGACGGAATGACGTGGGGGGTGACCTTGAGCGTAAGGCCGGTCGTGATATCGGCCAGATCGACCTCGTCCTGTCCCTGGAGCCGCACATAAAAGGTGTCGGTGTGCTCAAGCACCGCCTGGATGTTGTCCTGGGTGAGAACGGTGGGCCGGCTGAGAATGTTCGCGGCGCCGTTCTTCTCCATGAGGTTCACCCTGGCCATGAAAGAGTCCAGGCCGCGCGTATAAATGGTGGCGTATTGCAGGCCGTCGCCGACCACGGGAATGTAGGCGCGGGCGACGTCGCCGGCATTGACGCCGGCGTTGTTCCGCCAGTCGGAATTGTCGCCCCTGTATTCCCAGGAGAACCCCAGTTCGCGGGAGCGATCCGTCTCGACGTCGATGATGGCGGCGCGAATTTCGACCAGTTCAAGCGGGCGATCGAGGGCGGCGATGATGTCCGCGTACCGCGCCAGGTTTTCCCCGTAGTCCCAGACCAGGACCGCGTTGATCCGGGTCTCGGCCTGGATGAAGGGGGCGTCTCTGGAAGACTCCGGTTCATCCCGTGCCTCGGCGTTCGCGCGACCAATCACGCCCGTGCCCTTCATCAGCCTGGGAGCCCCCGCATTCTGCTCCGGCCCCGGCGCCTGTCGCGGCGGCAGGGGCGAATCGCTCACGATCTGCCTCAGGATATCGGCCACTCCGGGGACCGAGGTGTCGGCGTCGCCGGCGGTGACGTTTCTTGCCGCCGCCCAGGCGTGCTTGAGACGGAACACGCCGAGTTTTTTCCCGCGCGGCCGTTCGGCCGATTCCTCCCGCGCCTCCAGTTCCGCCCGCCTGGCCTGTTCCACCTCGCCGATCCGTCCGAGAATCTCGGTTATCCTCGCCAGGTACGCCTCGGGGCCCTGGACCATGAGCAGCCGGCCTTCAGAGGCGGATCGCCATTTGAAGCGCGCGTCGAAAAGGCCAAGAGCCAGCAGTGTGTTCCGCACCCTTTCCTCGTCTTCCCCGGCCAGGGGGAAAAGACGGGTCTCCATCTCGGAATTGCTGAAAAAGTGGACGACGCTGCCATCGAAATACCAATTCATATGCTTTGCCCGGCACAAAACGTCCAAAAATTCCTCCGGATCGGCGAACGAGAACGTCCCGCTCACCGTTCCGGTCAGCGCCGGCGACACCCTGGCGGCGACTCCCTGGCGAGCCGCGAAATCGGCCAGGATTTCGGCCAGCGGGCGCATTTTCACATCGTAGGCGACGGGATGGCGCAACCAATGCCTTCCCTCTTCGCCGGTTTTCCCCCCGGAGTCGCCGGAAGCGGCGTTGTTCGCCGCCACCATCCGGTTCGGCACCGCGTCCGGAACGGTCGCGACGTCCGGCAACACGAAGTCGCCGGGCGTAATGGGAGGGACGAGCCGCAATGTGGAGAGCTCGACCGCTTCAAGCGGGAGCAGCGGCTCAAACAGCACCGCCAGGCACACCGCCAGCATAGTCCGGGTCCTGAATGTATCCCTTGTGCCGCTCGCGGCTATTTTTCCCCGCAACATTTGCGGTTCTCCCCAGGATGGCGAAGACGGCGGACGCATCATGTCGACTTTTTATGTATTCTCCGTCAATGCTCCGTCAAATCCGCAAAACCCCTTGATGATCCAGTGGCCTGAAAAGGCTATCCTTGCTCATGCCGAAATCCATTTGCGCCGGAATTGGCCTCTGTCGCCGAAAAGGAATTCACCTTCCCGGAGACGGAAGCCGGGCGAACCGTGGGCGCCAGGCGATTCGACGGCGGCGGGGCGCTGCCGGAGTTCCGAATGGGCGGGCATTCACCCAACAGGGCGATTCCGCGGGGATGATCGGCCAGCCAATAGCGGCGGTCGCCGACTCCGATGATAAAGAGCGCCGATTGACGCCCCAAGGGCAGGCGCTCGACAATGCGCATTTCCCTTCCCGCCGCGGCAACCCATCCCCGACCGCGCAGGCGGCGCGTCAGCCAGGCGGCAAGCCCGACCGCCATGGCCAGGGCGACAAGGGAAAGAATCGCGGACAAGCTCCACGCGCCTCCATTGTCCGCCTCTCCGCCGTAGTCCCGCAATTCCTCCTCGGCGTTCCGCATCGCCTGGCGAAACGCCTCTTCTTGGCCCGGGGCGAAAGGGGTTGCGGCGCCGTTTTCCCCGCCAAATGCGGCCATGGCGAGCGAAATGAGGAAAATGGCGGCAATGCCGCGAAAGAACGGGATTGCGCCGGAAGAGCAGGTGCGCGTCATCATGATCCGCCCCGGTTGGGTAAAAGAACCCATTTCACTCCGTAAACGCGGGCTAGCCAACCGCAAACAGCCCTTTGTGCGCACATCGCCGAATCGCTGTCGTTCCGCCGGGCGTACGCGGCCTTGCAGCGTATATTTTTCCTTTTATCCCCGTTTCTTTCGATAAAACCGGAAATTCTGTCCTCAAAAGCCTGCCGGATCGGCGAGGAACGGACCGCCAACAAAGAACGTCATTCCCGCGTTCGAGGGAATCTAGTGTTCCGTAAAGTCTCAATCAAGGATTGAGACTTTACGGGGAGAGCCCCCGGTTCATCCGGTTTCTGCCTACGGGGAAGTGAAT
>JAITKH010000073.1 GCA_031278535.1 Planctomycetota bacterium
CGGCGAAGAGAGCGATTATTCCGTCCTGGGTCGCCCGTTCCAGACGGATGGACAGCTTCATGTCGATACCTCCCAATGTCCCTTGTCATCGCGGCCCACCACCAGCATTCCGCCTCCGGCGTTGGCGAAGCCACAGATCCACTTCAGCCATCCGTCGCGCCAAACCGATTTCCATTCCAGGTCCCGGGCCTCGCTCATGCCAGTCGTGTTCCGCTGATAACTAGTGGTCTGTACAGTCTCAATCCTTACAAATTCTGAAGTCCGTTTGTTCCGGGATTGACCTCTGATGCCGGAGGGGAATTCACTTCCCCGTAGGCGGAAACCGGATGAACCGGGGGCGCTCCCCGTACAGTCTCAAGCAAAGATTGAGACTGTACGGAACACTAGTTCCTCCATCATGCCTTGTTTCAGGGCGATGATCTTGTCGCGCCCGACGACACTCCCGATCCAGCAGAAACGAAGATATTATTTTGGCAAAAGATTTCTGTCAAAAATATTCACTTTTTCGCTTGACGATCAAAAGATAGTGATGTATGCTGTTAATGGTTGAATGATTGCTCAATAATAATTAAAGAAAGGCATGGCATGGCCAGGGGAAAAACCGTTTGCGATTGCGGCGCCATTCACCAGGACATCCTGGACAAGGTGGCCGTTTCAATGCCGGACAGAGATTTTTTCAACCATCTTGCCGCGTTGTACAAGGCATTTTCGGATCCCACCAGGGCAACCATTTTATGGGCGCTAGGAAACCACGAGATGTGCGTCTGCGATCTTGCCGCACTTCTCAACATGACCAAGTCGGCGATTTCGCACCAATTGAAGACGCTGCGCCTCTCAAACCTGGTACAATACAAACGGGAGGGAAAGGTGATGTACTATTCCCTGGCCGACAGCCACGTCTCCAAAATTCTGGCGTGCGGTTCCGATCACGTGAAAGAATAGGCGGGATATTTTTTGCGCCAACGATTGAATATATGTTCAATGATTGCAATAAGGAGAAAACCGTGGACACCATGGCCGAAAGTCATCCCTGTTCCTGCGGAGCGCGTCATCCAACCGGGGTCAGGCGCTGCCCCGGCGCCCCCGCCGGCGCAAAAGCGGGGAGCGGCCGGGACCGGGGCGCGGTGGCGCTGTTCCGGATCGCGGACATGGACTGCCCCGCCGAGGAAGGGTTGATTCGAGCGCGGATCGGGGAAATGCCCGGCGTACTGGGCCTTGAATTCAACCTGATGCGGCGTACGCTCAAGATCCGGCACGAGCCGGCGGCCCTGCCAGCCATAACCGAGGCGCTGGACAGCCTCGAACTTGGCGCCAGGCTGGCGGACAAGGCATCCGCAGATCGCGCCGCAACCGCGGAAACGAGGATTTCCTGGCGCAAACTGGCGTTCGCGGGCTGCCTCGCCGCCGCGTCCGAAGCTTTCGAACTGTTCATTCAAGGGGATGTCGGGGGTTCCGGTTTTCATGCGCCCGCATGGGAAATCGGCGGGAAGGCGATTGCCGAATGGCTGCCTCCGATCATGGCTGTCGCCGCCATTCTCGTCGGCGGCCTGGCCACCTACCGAAAGGGCTGGCTCGCGGTAAAAAACCGCAATCTGAACATCAACGCCCTGATGAGCGTGGCCGTCACCGGCGCGTTGGCCCTCGGACAATACCCGGAAGCCGCCATGGTCATGGTGCTGTTCAGCCTGGCTGAGGCCATCGAGGCAAAATCCCTGGACCGGGCCAGGAACGCGATCAAGGGACTCCTGAGCCTCGCCCCGGAACAGGCCATGATCCTGGACGCGGACGGCGCCTGGCGGGAGACGGACATCAAGCGCGCGGCGGTGGGCGACCGGGTACGGGTACGCCCCGGCGAGCGGGTGCCCCTTGACGGCGTCATCCTGGAAGGCCGGTCGGCGGTCAACCAGGCGCCCATAACCGGCGAAAGCCTGCCGGTGGAAAAAACCGCCGGCGATCCCGTTTACGCCGGCAGCATCAACGAATCGGGGTCCTTCGAGTTCCGGGTGACCGCGGAGGCCGGCGATTCGACCCTGGCCCGCATCATCCATGCCGTGGAGGAAGCGCAAGGCGCCCGGGCGCCGGTCCAGCGTTTCGTGGATCGTTTCGCGCGAATCTACACCCCCGCCATGTTCGCCGCCGCCTTCGCGACGGCTGTCATCCCGCCCCTGTTCCTGGGAGGAATTTGGCGGGAATGGATTTATACCGCTCTGGTCCTGCTGGTCATCGGCTGTCCCTGCGCCCTGGTCATCTCCACGCCGGTCGGCATCGTTGGCGGCTTGTCCGCCGCCACCCGCCGCGGCATCCTGATCAAGGGGGGGCTCTATCTCGAACAGGGGCGGCTGATCAAGTGGCTGGCGCTGGACAAAACCGGCACCATCACCCACGGCAAACCCCGCCAAACCGATTTTGCGGAATGGGGCGGACTTGAACGGGACAGGGCCGTTTTGCTCGCCTCCAGCCTGGCGGCCAGGTCCGACCATCCCGTCTCCCTGGCCATCGCCCGGCAGGCGGCGGAAAACGGCGCCGCCCGGCTGGAAGCGGCCGATTTTTCGGCCCTGCCGGGTCAGGGCGTGCGCGGCGTGATGGAGGGCCGGGAATGGCGCCTTGGCAACCATCATCTGATTGAAGAGATGCACATGTGTTCGCCCGAACTGGAAAAAACGCTTTTCGCTTTGGAGAAACAGGGCAAAAGCGTGGTCGCCCTGATTGGCGAAAGGGGCGTACAGGGATTGTTCGCCGTGGCCGACACCATCAGGGAAAGCAGCGTCGGGGCAATCAGGGAGTTGAAACGGATCGGCGTCAAGACCATCATGCTTACCGGCGACAACGGACATACGGCCGGGGTTATCGCCGGACAGGCGGGCGTGGACGACTTCAAGGGAAACCTTCTGCCCGAAGACAAATCGGCTGTGGTCGAGCGCCTGTCGGAAAGCGGCCTGGTCGGCATGGTGGGCGACGGCATCAACGACGCCCCCGCCTTGGCCAGGGCTGGCATCGGTTTCGCCATGGCCGCCGCCGGAACGGACACGGCCATGGAAACTGCGGACGTGGCTTTGATGGATGA
>JAITKH010000123.1 GCA_031278535.1 Planctomycetota bacterium
GCCGGCGTGACCGCGAAAGCCGCGATGCGACCAAGATAGATGTCGCCCATTCCAGGTTCCCTCTCGTTTTCTTTCAATTCATATTTCCGTCCGCAAGCCCGGATTGACGAAGCGCATCGAGAATGATTTTTTTGTTTTCCGGCGATGGTTCGGTCATGGGAGATCGGAGCAAACCGTTTCCTTTCCCCATCATCTGGAGGGCAGCCTTGACCGGTCCAGGATTTGTCTCGACAAAACAAGCTTTCATCAAAGGGAAAAGCCGGGCATGCTCTTTTGCCGCGCCGGCGAAATCGTTCCGGAGCGCGGTCGTCACCATAGCGGAAGTTGCGGCCGGCGCCAGGTTGGAAATGACGCTTACCGCCCCGGTTCCGCCCACCGCCATGATGGGAAGAGTGATGGAATCGTCGCCTGAAAGTATTTGCACATCGGGTGCTATTTGCCGCAGACGGCTGATTTGATCCAGATTGCCTGAAGCCTCCTTGATCGCGTTGACATGGGGAAATTCCCGATTGATTTTGGCCACGGTCTCGGGAAGGATATTCGTTCCGGTCCGGACGGGAACATTGTAGATCATGATGGGCAAGGGAGACGCCTCGGCCATGGCGGCATAATGGCGGAAAAGGCCTTCCTGAGTCGGCCGGTTATAATAGGGGGTAATGACGAGAAGAGCGTCGGCGCCGGCGGCTGTGGCCGCCTTGGCCAGAGCCCTTGACTCGGCGGTATTGTTGGAACCGCTGCCGGCCAGGACCAGACAACGCCGGCCGATCACTTCCACCGAACGGGCGATGAGTTCTTCCTGTTCGGGATGAGTCAAGGTGGCGGATTCGCCGGTGGTGCCGGCAATGACCAGGCCGTCGACGCCGGAATTGACTTGCCAGTCGACGAGTTTTCTCAACGTCCCGTAGTCAACCGCCGACAAATCCCCTGTCCACGGGGTAACGAGTGCCGTATGCGTTCCCGAAAAAAACATTTCCCCTCCTTGTGAAATGTCCGCCTGCCTTCAACCGCCGGGGAGCCTGTCTTTGTCTCCAGGCGTTGACGTCGGGAGAACGGTTTCCCCGACAAGCCATTTCACCGTGTCCGGATCAATCCGTACCACCTTCACCTGCGGGGGAACCATAGCCTTGCATCGCAGATTGAATTCGCCTTGAGCGGCGGGAATGCGATCGCGCATATCGGCGTAGACGGTGATTTCCCCCTCGGACAGCTTGTCCACCACGGAACGGGGACCGGAAACCGTCACCATCGCGCTTGGCGGGGAAATGGTCATGGCGGTGTATCGATTAAAGGGAGAGTCGATAAGCGCCTTCACCTCGAAAGGAAGGGAGAAGGAGCGTTCGCCCGGGAGCTCGTTAATTTCGAGCGCCACGTACACCGTTCCCGGAACGATAACCCGCTCGCCATCCTTTTCAAGAGGTTCGAGTCCGACGATGCGGCCGGCAACTCCGGCTCTCAAACCTTCGATGTTGATCGTCCGGGTACGGACAACATCGGATGCCCCCAGTTTCTCAATAAAATCCTGAGGGCCGAACACTTCCAGGAAAGGAGGATCGATCCGTATCACTCTGCCGAAAACGAAGCCTTCCTGAAGGGTGCCGGTCATTTCTCCGGCCTGGACCGTAAGTTTGCGCGAGACGCTTCGAACCAGGCGGAAAGGAGTGAGCGGCGGCGTCAGGGACAACACCTCGACGCCAGCAGGCAGTCCCTGGACTTGAACGGTTTGAAGGGAAAGCATACCGCTGTAAGCGTTCTCCCGGAACGCACCGCCGGGAAACACCGGCAACAGCGACACGTCCTCCTTGCGGATGCCAGCCATCTCCTGGCGCGATCCCCGGACGGTGAGCTGGATCGAATTCCGGGTCAGTTCATTAATGCTCCAGCCCTCGGGCAACAAGTTCTCGAACTTAATGTCCACCGGAAAGCTGAAGTCTTCAAGCCGGTTCAGATCGACGCCATACCAGAGGAGCGCGCCGATGACAAGCGAAAGAAACATATACAATGGCCGTTTGACCGTCCTCTGCGGCGGCGGCGGTCGGCGCATGACCCTGGTCGTGCGATTTCCAACCGTCAAACTTTGACCCTCATCCATTTCTCTTGCCTCCATTTCCAGCCTTTCTCAAACCGCCGGACCGATCATGTCGTCCTCCAGCTGCAGCTGTTTGACAAAGCTCTTGCGGATGGTTTCCCGAAGGCGTTCGTAATCAAGATCCCGGATCAATTCCCCGTCCATGGTTATGGAAATCTGTCCGGTCTCCTCGGAAATAATCACCGTCAAGGCATCGGATTCCTCAGAAAGCCCGAGTGCGGCCCGGTGCCGCGTGCCCATGCCGCGAGTCATCTCGATATTTTCCGACAGGGGGAGGAGGCAATTGGCGGCGACGATGCGTCCCTGGCGGATAATGGCGGCGCCGTCGTGGAGCGGGCCGTTTTTGGTAAAAATCGTCCGGAGCAGGGCCGAGTTGCAAATTGCGTCAAACTGGATCCCGGACTCGATATAGGCGTTTATCTGAATGTCGCGTTCGATGACGATAAGCCCGCCCACGCCCCCCTTCCGGGCGATCCAGATGGCGGCGTCGGCGATTTCCTTGTCAAGGACGCCCTCGCGGCTGTCCCAGAGCCTGACAGATTCGCCCAGGCGCACCAGGACATGGCGGATTTCCGGTTGGAAAATGACCACGGCGCCGATAAGGGAGACGCTTGCGAGATTCTCCACCATCCACGAAACATTGTCGAGGCCGAGACGCTGGGCAGCGACATAGAGAAAGAGGAAGAAACCGCCGCCGGCCAGAGCCAATCCTCGAAGCACCCCTGCCCCGCGCGTCCCGTACATAAAAGTGATAAGCAAATACACGATAGCGCTGAAGATGAAAATTTCCGCCACAGGCGACAGAAACCCAAGTGGCGAATTGGCATATCGTTCCATCCATGAAAACAGCATTTCGCCCCTCCGCCTTCAACAATACGATGGTCCGTTTTCCGGCAATCGGAACTGACAACAATTCCAATTCTCGAAAGGTTCCCAAGTGCCACAGCATTTAACTCAAGTAAACGGATCGTTGCAAGGCGAAAGTTCCGGCGGCGACTTTTCCCTTCCGTTATTTGACCGCCTTGAGGCGTTGGGAGTCGGTGAGCGACATGAAATTGGCAAATCCCGCCAGGCGAAGAGTGTTCAGCACTGCACCCCGGGCTATGACGGAAATGGTTTTGCCGCAGGACTGGGCCTGGAAGAAGGTAACCGCCATCAAGCCAATAAAGGTCGACGTGATATGGTTGATGTGAGAGAGATCTATAACGAGATTCTCCTGCGGACTCGACACCAGTTCGCTGCAAGCGCAGTCAAAAGCTACGTCATAATCGACATCAAGTTCTTTGAACACCTTGAGAACGCCATCCTTCAATTCGTAGTCGATATTCATGGCACGGGTCCTCCCGTGGCTCTACTTGATCCACTCGCGCAATCGTTCCAATTCCCCGGATTTCTCCAAAGGGATGTGGATTTTCCAGCTTGCCTCCGGCGACTCTGGACGCTTGTCGGCAGAACAGGCATAGATCGGGCTTGGGGCCAGCCGAAATCCGGATTTGGGCAACCATGCGGAAAAAGCCTCTCGGCAGACGGGGACGATGCCGGCAAAGCTGATCACGCCGAACAGGGCATATTTTCCTGAGGGAATAAGCCAGCCTACCATGCCTTCTGGAATGCCTTCCAACGACTCGGCGGCAAACCCGGCCACATATTCCGATTCGGCAGAAACGTCTCCGGGGATTGTCCCGAACACGCCATAAAGGGATTTTCCCGCAGTGCCCGGATTCCTGGCGAGAAATTTGCCCATGACCTCGGCCGCACGATCTTCCGAGTCGAGAATGACGCGTATTCCCACTACAAAAAATTCATTCAGATCGGCTATTTCGGGTGTCATGCCTTTTCCTCCACGCAGAATGTGATCTGATGTAATTTTTTTCGTAACTCAATGTCAGCCGGAAACACCGACGCCCAGCGGATCAGTAACATGAACAATTGTTCATTGACCTTTCTCAATATCCTCTTCGGCGTACCGTTCCCGTTCGCGGGAGAAGAATCTAAATTCACCTTCGCGGCTATTAAGTATACTATGTACCGATAGAAAAAGCAACAAAGTTCCGCAATTTTACCGGTTCCGCCGCGAAAACAGGTTGTTCCGGGATATCCTTCCATCAGAACTGGGGTCTCCTGGTGTTCCGCAAAGTCTCAAAAATTGATTGAGACTTTGCGGAACACC
>JAITKH010000176.1 GCA_031278535.1 Planctomycetota bacterium
GCGACGCCGCTCTGGAAGAACTCTCCCGCAGCCGGCAGCTATCCATGTCCCTGGAGGAAATGCGGGTGGTGCAAAATCGTTTCACGGCCCTTGGACGCAATCCGACGGACGCTGAGCTGGAGACCATAGCCCAGACCTGGAGCGAGCATTGCAGCCATAAAACGTTTCGGGGGCGGGTACGGCATCGCGAAAACGGCGGACCGGCCGAAACAATCGAAAATCTTCTGAAAACCACCATTGTCCACGCCACCCGGGAACTTAACCGTCCCTGGTGCTGGTCGGTGTTCGAGGACAATTCCGGCGTGGTGGATTTCAACGGCGACTATGGCGTCGCCTTCAAGGTCGAGACGCACAACCATCCCTCGGCCATTGAACCGTATGGCGGCGCCGGCACGGGCATTGGCGGGGTAATCCGCGATCCGCTGGGAACCGGCCTTGGCGGCAAACCCTTTCTCAACACCGATATTTTCTGCTTCGGTCCGCCCGATTTGCCGCGGGACGAAACTCCGCCCGGCGCCCTTCATCCCCTGCGCATCCTTAAGGGCGTCGTCGCCGGCGTTCGCGACTACGGCAACCGGATGGGCATTCCCACCGTCAACGGGGCTCTTTGCTTCGATCGGCGCTTTCTTGGCAATCCCCTGGTCTTTTGCGGCAACATGGCGCTGATTCCCCGGGATATGGCTGCCCGCCGCCGTCCCAGGGCGGGCGAAGTCGCCCTGGTGATCGGCGGCCGGACAGGCCGCGATGGCATCCACGGCGCCACCTTCTCTTCGCTGGAATTGGATGACAAGTCGGAAAAGGTGTCCTCCGGCGCAGTCCAGATCGGCAATCCCATAGAGGAAAAGAAGGTCCTGGATTTTTTGCTTGCCGCCCGTGACGCCGGATTGTATTCCTGCGTCACCGATTGCGGCGCCGGAGGATTGTCCTCCGCTTTGGGGGAAATGGGGGAGGAATGCGGAGTCTGTGTCGATTTGGACCGCGTTCCCATCAAATATCGGGGACTCTCCTATGCGGAGATTTGGATTAGCGAGGCCCAGGAACGCATGGTCATAGCCTGCGATCCGATCCATCTGCCCGCGCTGAAAGAACTGGCCAGGATTGAGAATGTGGAAATCACGAACATCGCGGAATTCACCGGGGACGGTTTTCTGACATTGCGTTTCCACGGCGTCGAGGTGGGCCGGATCGACATGGATTTTCTGCATCGCGGCATGCCCATGCCGGAGCGGGAGTCGGAATGGAACGCGCCATCCCTCCGGGAACCGCCGCCGGTTCTGGATGAAGACTATGCGGACATGCTTCTCCGGCTCATGGCGAATTGGGACATTTGTTCCAAGGAATGGATCGTCCGCCAATACGATCACGAGGTGCAGGGAGGGACGATGATAAAGCCGCTGGTCGGAATCGAGTCTGGCGGTCCCGGGGATGCGGCCGTGGTCACTCCCCTTCTTGGCGATTTCCGGGCCGTGGCGGTGGCGAACGGCATCAAGCCCGGATTTTCCGATCTCGATCCCTATTGGATGGCGGCGCTGGCGGTGGATGAAGCACTTCGAAACCTCGTCGCGGTTGGCGCCCCGGTGGATCGGGCCGTCCTGCTCGATAATTTCTGTTGGGGCAACTGCGACAAGCCGGATCGCCTGGGCGGGCTTGTGCGGGCGGCCCGCGCCTGCCGGGACATGGCTTTGGCCTATGGCACCCCTTTCATTTCGGGGAAGGATTCGCTGAACAACGAATACGCCGCCGGCGACAGGACCGTGGCGATACCGGGAACACTGTTGATCAGTGCCGTCTCCGTCATGCCCGATTGCCGCCGGGCCGTTACCATGGACGCGAAGCGATCAGGCGATTCGTTCTATATTGTCGGATATACCCGCAACGAACTTGGTGGTTCGCATTATTACGCCCTCCGGGGCGAAACGGGAGCCAACGTTCCCAAGGTCGATCCGCGCCTGGGATTGCGGATTTTCCGAGCCGTAAACCAGGCCGTCGAGGACGGCCTCGTCGCCGCCTGCCACGACTGTTCGGAGGGCGGATTCGCCGTCGCGGCCGCCGAAATGGCCTTTGCCGGCGGCTTCGGAGTCGATGCGGATATTTCCCTCCTGCCGGCGGAGGGAGAAATCCCGATCTCTGCCCGATTGTTTTCCGAGTCTCCCAGCCGCCTCCTGATCGAAACGGCGACGGGAAGGGACAGCGACCTGGAAGCGCTGTTGTCCCGGACCGGCATTCCATTTGCCCGGATAGGGATTGTCACCACCTTTCCCAATCTCGTTCTTCGGGAAAAAGGACGGAAGATTGTGGACATTCCGATAACCGCGCTGCAATCGGTTTGGCGGGATGCCATTCCCAATATTCTTTGATGCGCCCCGGAGTCATCATGCGGCATGGATTGGCGCGGAATAGCGACGGTGCGGCAAGAAGGGCTCGGCCGGCCGGATCGGCCGCCCGGGACGGACGTGGATGTGGGGACCCGATCGGCGTAAGCGAGTTGACGAGGCGCATAAAGAGTCTTCTCGAAGGTTCGACCGGCCAACTTGCCGTGACCGGCGAGGTCGCCGGCCTCAAGGCATCTCCGTCGGGGCATGTCTATTTTTCCTTGAAGGACGCCGGCGCCCTGATTGACTGCGTACTGTGGCGCAGCGCCGCCGTACGGGTCCGGGAACTTCCGCGGGACGGCGATCAGGCCACGGTTCATGGCCGCCTCTCCGTGTACGAACCGCGTGGCCGCTACCAGTTGACGGTTTCCTCCTTCTCTGCCGATCTGGGTAAGGGCGATTTGTGGCTCCGGTTCGAGGCGCTGCGGCAAAGCCTTGCGGCCGAGGGGCTCTTCGACGCGGCCCGAAAACGCCGACTGCCCGCCTTACCCGGAACAATCGGCATCGTCACCAGTCCAACCGGCGCCGCCCTGCGCGACATGGTGAAAATTCTGGCGCGACGCGCTCCTGGCGCCCGGGTGATCGTTTCTCCCTGCCTTGTGCAGGGAGCGGCGGCGGTGGCCGACATCGTCCGGGCCCTGTCGCTTCTGGATCGCTGGGGCGGGGCGGACGTCATCATCGTCGGCCGGGGCGGCGGTTCGATTGAGGACATCTGGCCGTTCAACGAGGAAGCGGTGGCGCGGGCGGTGGGCGGATTGCGAACGCCGGTGGTCAGTGCGGTAGGCCACGAGACGGATTTTACGCTTACGGACTTCGCGGCCGACGTCCGTGCCGCCACCCCCTCGGAGGCGGCAGAAATGGTCGTCCCTGATCACACCGAACTTCTTTCCCGGCTTGTAGCCGTCCGGAACGGTCTCGCCCGTGCCCTTTCCGGTTTGGTCCGGTCCGAGCGGGAGCGCCTGGTCCGGACAATTCGAAGCCGCGCCTATCGGCGGCCCGAGGACATTCTCATGCCCCGCTGGCAGCGACTGGACGACGCGGCTTCGCGGTTGTCGTCAGCCGCCGCCACGTTGCTGTCGGCGGCCAGGAACCGGCTGTCGGCAGCCGAAACCAGGCTGGCCTGCCTCTCGCCCGGCCAAGTACTGGCAAGGGGATATGCCATTGCCGTGAATGCGGACGGGAGTGTCCTTTCCGATGCGTCCGCCATCACCCCCGGCGCCCGCATAGGCGTGATCCTCCGGCGGGGCTGCCTTGATGCCAGGGTCGAGAGGATTTCCCCCGGCCATTCCGCTTCCTCACCGGCGTCGTGAAGGCCATCTCCGGGATCGGATTCGTCCGGCATTCGCTTCCAGCCGGGGAAGCCAGGGGAAGACGAAGTGGCTCGCCGCGGACGGCCGGGAATCTTGCGGGGCATTGCCGCCTTGGCAACGGCAAGTCGCAACCACAACCCACCGGCTTCAGCCGGTGGTCGTTGACTTACAAACCCTTGCCGCCGTTAGTCAGCGCCTCCTTTTTCCCCTTCACCCACAGCCTGGCGATGGTCCGGATCAGGGTCAAGATAGTCAAGGAGGTGAGAATGCCAGACGCCGGGCGGCTGAAGAAGATGCCAAATCCGGAGTCCTGCGACATGACCAGTGCCCGCCGCAAGTTGCCCTCCGGCATTCCGCCGAGCAGAGGCCCGAGAATGAATGGCCCCGGGGCAAAGCCGCAACGTTTGAAGAGGGAGCCGAGGATGGCGGCGCAGAACATGACGCCCACGTCCCAGAAGCTGCCGTTGATGGCAAACGAGCCGACCACGCACAGAACCGTCACCGACGTCCAGACCGTCCGCGGATTAACGTTCATGACCCTAGCCGAAATCCTGGCGGTCAGTAGGCCAATGACCAGGAGAGCCAGATTGGCCAGAACCATCAACAGCATGTAAGAGCCTGTTGACGAATTACGCCGCTTTGTTTTCTCCTGTTCTCATTGTCAAATAGCGGAGCATGTTTTTGGTCATGGCGATACGCATGATGTTTTCGGCCGTGTCG
>JAITKH010000182.1 GCA_031278535.1 Planctomycetota bacterium
GTCTCGACTCTCTTTTGAAAACCTCAGTGGACGATTCGAATCTCGGACTCTTCAGCGAAGCCTATGTCCGAAACCGCATACGGGAGCAGGCGATGCTCGCCCGCCGGCACAAGACCGAACTCGCCATTCTTGCCTGCATTATGGACGGCGAATACCCCGAGGAAATGCGGGGCAAGCTTGCGGTGATCGTCTCCTGCGCCATTCGGACGTCTGTACGGGGAAGCGACGGCGTGGCCTATTTTGAAGGGCAGAAGGCTTTTGTCACGGTGCTTCCCGGCAGTGACGAAGAGGGCGCTCTTATTGTCGCCCGGAAAATTGCGGCGCATCTTGACGCGCTCGCCCTGGTTGACAATGAGGGCCGTCTCCTTCCCAACATGCGCTGGCGCCCCTTGCGGGTGACGGGGGAGGAGAAGGAGGAGGAAATCTATCAGCGGTTGTTCAACCGGCAGGATCGCACCGAGGAGACGGCTGCATGACCAAACGCGGCCTGATTGAATCGACGGCGCTGATTCTGGCCGCCGTCTCCGTTTTTTCCGGATTTTTCGGCGCCTCGCTTCTTTCTCTCGGAAGGCCTTTCGAAGCGGCGGGATTGCATTTCCTGGCCGCCGGATTCGGCTGGCGGGCCGCCCTGATAACGGACAGGCGCCGGCTGGGAGACCATTGGTTCGCCTTTTTCCTTCCGTTCTGCGTCCCCTTTTTCGGCGGCGGCGTGACCTATATCCTTTGCGTGTCCGTGAAATTTGGGAAAGCCGGCGATTTGGCCGAGGAATTTGCGGCGTATCTTTCCGATGCCGCCACCTTCCGGGAAAGCGTTCCCATCCGGACGGACGAGGTTCTCAATCCGGAAAATTTAGTGTCGCTTTCCGACATCCTGGCCGCGCCGATTACGGAGGCGGAGCAGCGGGTGGCGGTGGAGCATCTGGCCGGCATGGAATCGCCGGCCGCCATCGAGATTCTCCAGCGGGTCATCGAATCCGATTCCGGGGACGCCAGATTTTTCGCCATGACCGCCATCGGCCAAATTGAGGAGAGGCTCCTGAACCGGATTCAGCGCATGGAGGAGGATATGCGTTCCGGGCGTGAATTCGGGGCGAAAATACGGGTGGACGCCGCCCGGGCCTACATCGACTTTTCCTATTACCAACTTGCCCAGGAGTCCATGCGCAACGACTATCTGGAGCGCGCCGAAAAGTTGTTGGAGAAGGCGCTCGGTGAAAATGACTGTGGACCCGAGACGCTGATCCTCTTGGGCAGGGTCGGATTGCTGCGATATGACCTGGAGAAGGCGCTCGCCCGTTTCAACTCCTGTCTGGAGACTGATCCGGAAAATGTCGGCGTCCTTCTTTGGCGGGCCGAGGCGTTTTACGGCCTGGGGGAATATGAAAAAACGCGAAAAGATTGCCTGGCCGCCGAAGCCATTGGACATGTGCCGGACAGCATTCTGGGTACGGTGCGCTTTTGGTGCGGGGAGGAAAGGATCGACGATCCGGCGGCGGACATGGTCAAGTCGGCGTGAGCGATTGGAGAGGGGACTGTGCAAGGCATATTTATCGAATTTGTCCGAAATCTCAGGGATCCCATCCGTTCCCGCCGCCAGGAAAAGATTCGCGAGGTGGAACTGAGCTGGAGTGACCGGGAACTCGCCAGTTTCCGTGCCTTCGTCGCCGGACTCCAGCCGGCCGAGATGTCGGATATTTGTTTCGCCCTCTCGGACGCCACCGCCATCCCCCTGCTTGAACTGTTGATCGATTTGGCCGAAACCAATAACGAATTGATGCAGGTGGCCATGCGCTCCCTGGCCAAGGTTCCGGTTTCAGCCAAACTGTATCTTGCGAATCGGCTCTTTTCATCGAAAAACAACCTCATCCGTTCGGAAGCCTGCGGGCTGCTTGCTGGCACCAGCAAGGCGGCGCTGCCGTTTTTCCTCAAGGCTCTGGACGACGCAAGCGAACTGGTGACAATATCCGCCATCAAAGCCATCATGAAACTCGAGCTTTCGGAGGCGGCTGACAAGATTGTCCCCAAGCTTCGGAGCGGCACGGAGGAAATCAAGTCCCTTGCCATGGACGCCTTGTCCCGTCTGGGCGGCAATTCCAAGCTTTTCGAGGACGGACTCCTGGCGATTTACAACAATGCCGGGGAGAAAGTTTCCCTGCGCGGCAAGGCGGCACAGGTCTTGGCTCTTGCGAAAAGTCAGGCCAGTCACAACGTGTTGCTGGAGACCGTCTCCTCCGGCCGTGACGCTCCCGAACTCTTGCGACTGTCCGCCCTGGCGCTTTCGGCTTGGCCGGACAGAAAGACAATCGACCTGCTTTTAAGTGTCGCGAATCGGAACGTGGCAATTCTGGCCGAAGCGGCCCGGCGGTCCATCGGACAAATGGATTCGGAAAAAGCGCTGCCGTTGCTCGTGGCCAGCCTGAAGAATGATTCCGCCGCCATGGCCATGGCGGCGGCGGACGCCCTTGGCGGCATGAGGCATCCGGGGGCGGGAATGGCACTTTGTGAACATCTGCCCGGAGAAGAACGCCCTGCCGTGATCGCGGCGGTCTCCGATGCTCTCGGACGAAGCGGCTTTTCCGGCGCCTGGCAAGCGCTCAGGACAAAGCTTGCTACCTCTCGCGGGAGTTCCGCCCTGACCCTGCTCGCCTCCCTGGCGGACGCCGCCAGGGAGGCGAACCTTGACGAATTGTCGGTATTTCTGGAAAACGCGGCGGATGAAAAATCGCAGGAATTGCTGCTTCGCCGCCTGGCCGCCTTCAGCCAA
>JAITKH010000235.1 GCA_031278535.1 Planctomycetota bacterium
CGCACTTGAGAAATGCCTGAAAAAGGACACGCTCCCCCATTTCGTCGCCAAAGCCGTGGTGGAAAACGAAAAAGATGCCATGGCGGCCCTGGCCGAATTGGCGGACGCCGGGGCCAACGCCCTTTTGGTCTATCTCGGAAATTTCGGCCCCGAGGGTCCGACCACCATGATGATGCGGCAATTCGCCGGCCCGGTCATGGTCGCCGCCGCCGCCGAGGAGGATCGGGAGGTTCTGGCTTCGGATCGGGGCGACGCCCTTTGCGGCCTCCTCAACAACTCCTACAACCAGAAATTGCGCGGCATCCGATCCTATATTCCCCAGTATCCGGTGGGTCTCCCTGAGCAGACTTCAAGGCAAGCGGCGGATTTCATCGACATTGCCCGAATCGTGGTGGGCGTGCGGAACCTGAAAATCTTCACCTTCGGCCCGCGCCCCTATGATTTTCTGGCCTGCAACGCGCCCATCAAGCCCCTTTACGATTTGGGCGTGGAGGTCATGGAAAACAGCGAGCTCGATCTTCTTCTCCATTACCGGAAGGCGGAACAGGATGGCGAGCTGATTAAGGATATCGCCGCCGAAATGAAAAAGGAGTTGGAGAAAAACGGGAAAGCCGCCAATCCCTATCCCGATCTTCTCCCGAAATTGGCCCAACTGGAGGCGGCTCTCCTGAAATTCAAGGAAGAGAACCTGGGTGCGCGCACATTCGCGGCCTTTGCCGACAAGTGCTGGCCCGCCTTCGAACCCGCCTTCGGATTCGTGCCCTGCTATGTCAATTCCCGCCTCGCCGGACAGGGGATTCCGGTGGCCTGCGAAGTGGACGTATACGGCGCGTTGTCCGAATACATGGACACCTGCGCCACCCAGGCGCCGGCCACCCTGCTTGACATTAACAATTCAGTTCCGGACGACGTCATTCCAGCAGACACCGATCTCCTGGGCGCCCGGAAACGGGATTTGTTTATGGGCTTTCATTGCGGCAACACCTATTCCGAATGCCTGAAAAGCTGCGCGATGAAGTACCAACTCATCATGAATCGCGGCCTTGAGGACGGCAAAAAGCCGGACATCACCCGTGGTACCATCGAAGGCACCCTGAAGGGCGGCCCCATCACTTTTTTCCGTCTCCAGGGCACGCCCGACTGCCGACTTGGCAGCTATATCGCCGAAGGCCAGATCTTGGACATCGATCCCCAGACCTTTGGCGGCACCGGCGTCTTCGCCATCCCCGGTTTCGCCAGATTTTACCGCCACATTCTAGTGGGCAAGGGCTATCCGCATCATGGTTCGGTCGCCTTCGCCAAAGTCGGCAAGATTCTTTTCGAAGCGCTCAAGTTGCTTGGTGTGGACGACATCGGCGTACCTCTGCCCGACGGACTCCCCTACCCCGGCGAGAATCTGTTCGATTTGTTCGGATAGGGAGAAAAAAGCCATGTCTTTGCAAAAACTCCGCGAGGATGTATTCCAGGCGAATTCATGCCTGGTGGAAAACGGCTTGGTGATTTTGACCTGGGGCAACGCCAGCGGCATCGACCGGGAAAAGGGCGTCGTGGTGATCAAGCCGTCCGGAGTATCCTACGACGACATGCGGCCAGGCGATCTGGTCGCCCTGGATTTGGAGGGAAACATTGTCGAGGGAAGGCTCCGGCCCAGTTCCGACACGCCGACGCATCTCGAACTGTATCGCGCCTGGCCGGAGATCGGAGGCGTGGTCCACACCCATTCGACTTTCGCCACTTCCTTTTCGCAGGCTTGCCTCTCAATTCCCTGTTACGGCACCACTCACGCCGATTTTTGCCCCGGCGACATTCCTTGTATCCGATCCCTTATCGAAAGCGAGGTTGAGGAAGACTACGAAACAAATACCGGCAAGGCGATTGTCGAAGCCTTCGCCGCTTCGGGAATCAAGCCTCTCGAATATCCCGGCGCCGTCCTTTTCCACCACGGGCCCTTCGCCTGGGGAAAAGAAGCCCTCGACGCCGCCCAAAACGCCCTGATCCTGGAAAACATCGCCAAAATGGCCTATCTTTCCCGGAGAATCGATCCGGACGTGAAGCCGATTCCGAAATATGTCATCCAAAAGCACTATCAACGGAAACATGGTCCGAACGCGTATTACGGACAGAAGAATGCGCAGAGCGGCGGATGATATTCATCCCTCCACCATTTCCGCCATGTCCTGCGCCCGGATCGCCAACTCCGAGGTCAGGAAGACATGTTCCTGGGTCATGGCGTTTTCCGTCCGGTTCAGGCAATCGAGAATCAGTTCGCCGAAAAAGGGATAGCCCACCTTTCCGTGCAAATTCATCCTTTCATTCTCGGTGCCATTGACTAGAAGAAGGGTATCCGGTTCGCCGGTGCCGCCTACGTCGATGTATTTTCGGAGTTCGATGTAGCCCTCGGTTCCAAGAATGAAAGTGCGCCCGTCTCCCCAGGCTTCAAGGGCGTTCGGGGTGAACCAGTCGAGGCGGAAATATCCCGCCACCCCATTGTCAGCCAAAAGATTCGCCTCGCCGAAATCCTGGAATTTTGGATATTGTTTATGGGCATAATTGGCGACCCGGCTCGAAGCGACCCTGGCGTTCCCCGCCCCGGCGAAGAAAAGGAACTGCTCGATCTGGTGCGAGCCAAGATCGCAAATAATACCGCCGAAACAATCCCGGTCGAAAAACCAATCCGGCCTGCTCGGAATGTTGATTCGATGCGGTCCCAACCCAATCACCTGGACCACCCGCCCGATCCGGCCCTCGCGAACGAGTTCTCCCGCCCGCACGGCGCATTCCGAATGCAGGCGTTCGCTGAAATACCCCATATATTTTCGGCCGGTCTCCCTCGCCGTCCGCCGGGCCACCTCCACCTGATCCAATGAGGTGAAAAGCGGCTTGTCGCAAAAGAAATCCTTGCCGCCCCGCATAACCCGGACGCCGATCGCTCCGCGCCGGTTGTTGACAGCCGCCGACACCACCAGCTTCACTTCGGAATCCGCCAGCATTTCGTCAAGACTGGAGACAACCCTGACTTTGGGAAACTTTTCTTTGAAAGCCGCTGCCCGATTTTCAGAGGGATCATATATATGGCGCAATTCGCCTCCCGCCTCGATCAGGCCTGTGGCCATTCCATAAATATGGCCATGGTCAAGATACGCCGCCGAAAAGACAAACTCCCCGGGACGACAGACAACATGCCTGACGCCTTCCGATTTCGGCGCGTAGTTCAAACCATCGGCTCGCTGATTGGTTGTTTTTTCTCCGTTCATACCTTTTCTCCTTCCGTTTCCCTGGCGATCCGCCCGCGAAACGGCATCGCGCTGGCGTAACAATACAGACAGCCATGTCCGCATGACTGGGTATACGTTCCAATATCAGTCGACTTGGCGCAGCGGCAGGACATGCGTTGCCCGGGATCCTTTGGCAATCCGGACAGCGGCAGGCCGTACAATTTTTCAATCAGGGCTCCATCCACACAAGCCGCCGGTCCGGTTCCGGGAATATTCAGCAATTCCGGTTCGCAACAAAACCGGATTCGTGATCGGAACATTCCGTCCGTCTTGCTGTCAGCACATTCTTCAACCAAGGCTGTCGCGATCCATTTTTTTTCTTCAATGGAGAAATAAGGCCAGACAAGACCCGCTTCGGCAACCCGTACCAAAGCTTTTCGGTAAGGATCAGGAAAACTGACAATAATTTTACCCAGTTCTCCTATTTGTTTTGTCAATATTTCGCGTATTCGGCGAAAACGATCAAGGATGGCTACGATTTGTTGCTTTTCTTTCTTTTCGCCGTCCGTATGTTCAGGAAGAACGGGATCGAAACGCCAAACCACGGCACCCCGGGGCAATCGTCGCCCCAATTCCGCCAATTCCTCCGTCTGCGCTGCCAGGGGAGGCGTTCCTGGTTCCCAACTCGTTCCAGCTAATCCGGTTACAGTAAACTGGACAATGGCTGGGAAACGCGACACCGCAGATGACAAAGCGGAATGTCTCACCAAATTCCGGATATCCTTCGTCCAAAAGACCACTGCTTCCAGTTTTCTGGCCCGACTGATTCTTGCTGCCGCGTAGTCGGGAAAAAAAGTGGGAATATCCGTACGTCGCGAAGCCGAATAGATCATCACCTTCCCTCGTTCGCCACAAACTTCTTGCGCCTGATGCCCATCTCCCTTATAATATGGTAAGGGGAAATTGGAGAATACGCCCCTCCCGGAACTGGAGCGCCGGGAAGAATAAAAGTATAGGTTTTTTCCAAATGGAGGCAATCTCTATGAGTCGGCATACATTTTTCGCGTCCGAAAGCGTTTCCAAAGGTCATCCCGACAAGGTGTGCGACCACATATCCGACGCTATCCTTGACGCCATGCTTGCGCAGGATCCCCATTCCCGCGTGGCCTGCGAGACGCTGGTTTCGACCGGGCTTTGCATCGTCGCGGGCGAAATAACTTCCAAAGCCCAGATCGATTTTCAGACCGTGGTCCGGAGCACCATCCGCGACATCGGCTATACCGACGCTGCCATGGGCTATGATTACAAGACCTGCGCCGTACTGGTTGCGTTGGATAGACAGTCGCCCGACATTGCCATGGGCGTAAGGGAAACTCTTTCAGACGATCAAGGCGCCGGAGATCAGGGCATGATGTTCGGCTACGCCGTGAACGAGACGCCGGAATTGATGCCCCTCCCGATCTCTCTTGCCCATAAATTGGTGCGGGGAGTGACCGAGGCAAGGGAGAAAGGGAAGCTCAAATATTTGCGGCCCGACGCCAAAAGCCAGGTTGTAGTGGAATACGAGGGGAAAACGCCAATCAGGGTTCATACCGTCCTTATTTCCACCCAGCACGCTCCTGAAGCATCGCAGGATCGCATCTATTCGGACATGGTTGAGTTGACCCGGCACGTCATCCCGCCGGAACTCCTTTCCAAGGACACCATTTACCATGTCAACCCCACCGGCCGTTTCGTCATCGGCGGTCCTCATGGCGACAGCGGTCTGACCGGCAGGAAGATCATCGTGGACACCTATGGCGGCCGGGGCCGTCATGGCGGCGGCGCTTTTTCCGGCAAAGATCCGTCCAAGGTAGATCGTTCCGCCGCTTACGCGGCCCGCTGGGTAGCCAAAAATGTGGTGTCGGCGGGATTGGCCGACGAGTGCGAGGTTCAGATATCGTATGCCATCGGGGTGGCGAAACCGCTTTCTGTCCTTGTGGATACTTTTGGCACGGCGAGGATTGACGAGACGAAAATCGAGGAATTGATCAAAAGACATTTCGATCTTCGACCTTCGGCGATTATCCGGGAGTTGGATTTATTGAAGCCGCGCTATCTCAAAACAGCCGCTCTCGGTCATTTTGGACGGAACGAGCCTGAATTCACTTGGGAAATGACCAACAAGGCGGATGTCCTGAAACGGGAAGCCGGCCTCTGATCCGTATGGGAGAAAAAAATGCGGGAAAAAATCGAGGCATCGATAGAGGGAATCAGGAAAATGTTGCAGGGGCACGGCGGTGATGTGCAATTGATTTCCCTTGACGAGGAAAAAGGCCTGGTTGAAGTGTCGCTCCAGGGCGCTTGCGTCGGATGTCCCCATGCTACTGAAACCCTCAAAATGGGCGTCGAGGCAAAACTCCGGGAGGATGTCCCGGAAATCCGCGAAGTGAGAGCCGCCGCGGTTTAGAGAGCGGCGCATTATGCCGGACGTCAAATGGCCCATTGCCATCATTTCTGATGTGCATGCAAACCTTGAAGCGTTGACGGCGGTAATCGACGATATCCGATCCCAGAATATCGGCACCATCCTCAATCTGGGCGATACCGTCGGTTACGGGCCGGATCCTGAGGCGTGCATAGACCTGGTCGATGCCTCCTGCTCGGCTCGATTGTGCGGCAACCATGATTATGCCGTTCTTTTTGATGCCGAGGGATTCAATTTGGTAGCCAGGAAATCGATTACTTTCCATCGCCGTGTACTCCGCCCCGATCCAGAAAACCCGGATCAAGATCCAGAGGCGCCTCGGCGCTGGGAATGGCTTGGCGGGCTTGAACCGATGTACGAAGGCATTGGCTTCGAGGCGATGCACGGTTCACCCCGGCAGCCCATCACCGAATATGTGTTGCCGTCGGATCCCGAGACCGATCCGGCCAAGCTCGCTGACATCTTCTCCGCCATGAGCCATCCCGTCGCCTTTGTCGGTCATACCCATTTTCCAGGCATATTGGAAGAAGGGAACGACACTTTTCTCATGGCGTCGAGCTTGAACCCGGAATATCGATTCGATCCGTCGAAACGGGTTATCGTAAACGTTGGATCGGTCGGGCAGCCCCGGGATCGGAATCCAAAGAGTTGCTATGCCGTCTATGACGGGAAAAACGTGATATACCGCCGCGTCGCGTATGATGTGGAAAAAACGGTGAGCAAGATACTCGCGAATCCGGAGATTCATCCCGCCAGCGGTCTCCGCCTGCGGGAGGGACGATAAACTCTGCAACTTCCGCCTCCGGGAAAGTGAATTCCCCTTCGGCATTGGAGGTCGATCCCAGGGCAAACGGATTTGGCATTCGTACCGTTAGCCTTTTCAGACTACTAAGAAAGGCGGCATAATGCCGATCATCAGAGTGAAGAACGGTCCCAGCCAAGGAAAGACCTGTGCCATCGGCGAAACCGCGGCCGTCATCGGCCGGGACGAATCCTGCGACTTCACGCTTCAGGACAAAGGCGCGTCCCGGAAGCATGCCGAGGTTTTTCGTATCGGCGACATGTGTTTCATACGCGATCTCGAGTCAAAAAACGGTACTTTTGTAAACGAGGCGCGGATCGCGGAAGAGATGCTCCGGGACGGCGACCGCATTCAAATCGGCGGGACCGTGTTCGTCTTTGAGCCGCAGTCCGGCGACGATCTGGTCTTTTCGGAAGATGATCTCGATGGATTCTATTCCTTAAGACTTGAGGATCTCACGTCCGCCAATGTCGGGCCCGGCGATGCGGCGTCCGAACAGCACCTGCTCGCCCTCTATCGCCTTTCGCGCTTGGCGGCAAGCGAGGACACCGAGGATGGCCTGATAAAAAAATCGTTGTCCTTCGCCGCCGAATCGTTCAAGGCGGACGGCGCGTATCTCTTTGGCAGAAGCCAGCATGACGGCTCCATCGTTCCCCTCGGTTCCCACATCCCGCGAGGGACGGGCGGTCAGCTTTCCCGCACCATCATTAGAAAGGTTTTGCAGGAGAAGAGGGCGCTGCTTGTCACCGACGCCATGCGCGACGATCGGTTCTCTTCAAACGAATCCGTGATGCGGCATCACATCCACGCCGTCATCTGCGCTCCGCTGGCGCCACGCGACGATATTGAATGCGCCCTCTACATAGCCGGGGACGATCCGGCAATCTCGTTCACCGAACAAGAACTGGAACTTGCCGCTGCCATGGCCGACCAGATTGGTCTTTCGCTCTCGAACATCGCGGCGCGAATCCTCCGCCGCGAACATATGTTCGCGGCGGTTCGCCTGCTCCTCCGGGTCGCCGACGTCAACCGTCCCGGGTTGCAGGCCGCCAATGAACGCCTGGCAGGTTACGTCCGCTCCATTGGGACGGTTATGCGCCAAGGGACAGACATTCTGGAACGGCTCCAGATGGCGGCGCTGCTCCATAATTATGCCGACATGATTAAACCCGCCGGAAACATTCCGATGAATGCGGAAGAACGAACGGAGTTGACGGCCGAACTCCTCTCGCGGGAGGAATTCCTCCCCAGGGTTTCGGACATCATCGGGAATCAGCTTGAACGCTTCGACGGATCCGGCCCGAAGGGTCTGAGAGGACACGAGATTCCCCCGGCGGCCAGAATATTCCACGCCGCCCTGGGTCTGGAAGACAAGCTGGGCGGCCAGGCGACAACTCCAGAGCGGCTTGCGGAGGCGGCGGAGGCTGTCGCGGAGGATCACTCCGGCCGCTACGATCCGGAAGTGCAAAAGGCGGTAATGGAAGCCGAAAATGCCGGAATGCTCTCCCTAAGCCTGGACGAACAGTGGCGGCAACGGCGTTCTTTGCGTTCAAGCGATCTACTGGCCCAGAAATGATCTGTCGAACGGCGGAAGGACTGGTGGCCTGAACAGGCCGACCTTACGAATACCGAAGTCCGTTTACTTCAGAATCGACCTCCGATGCCGAAGGGGAATTCACTTCCCCGGAGGCAGAAGCTGAATGAACCGGAGGCATTCTCCGCAAGGTCTGAATCTTCAATTGAGACTTTGCGGATCGCTATGGGAGCGCGTTTGGCCATGCCGGAATGGATAGAATGCGAATTGGCCCAGATATTAATGATGACCGACGACCTCTCCCGGCCGCAGGTGCTGGTTCTTCGAGAAAAGGCCGGTAATCGGTCATTCATGGTGAATGTGGGCATTTTCGAGGCCATGGCCGTCAACCGGCATATCCATGGCGAACGGCCGCCACGCCCGCTCACTCATGATCTGCTGATGGCCGTTGTTTCGGGTCTGGGAGGAGAATTGCTCCGGGTAGCGGTATCCGATCTGATCGAAGACAACGATGGGAACGGCACCTTTCATGGATTCCTCGCGATTGAACGGGAAGGCGGGGAAACCCTGATTGACTGCCGTCCATCCGATGCCATCGCCTTGGCGGTGCGCGCCAATTGTCCAATCTACGTTTCCCGCGCCGTATTGGACAAGGTGGCGACAGATCAGGAATAGCGGGGGAGGGAGGCGGAACTTGGCGGATCATATGCCGGAAACGCGGGAAACGTTCCAGACGATAGCCGATCTTGGGGATGGCGACGAATTCGAAGGTTTTTTCGCGGTGCGGGAGGCCAGACTGCAAACCACGGTCAACGGCAAAAACTATATCCGCCTGACCCTGGCCGATGCGACCGGAAACGTACTGGCGAATGCATGGGATGCCGATCGGGAAATTTTCCAGCTCTGTCCGGCAGGCTCAATTGTCAAGGTGCACGGCCTGGTCGAGACGTATAGAGGGAAACTGCAGGTCAGGGTGCTACGCTTTCGCCCAGCCCACGACTCCGAGGTTGAACCCGACTGTTTTCTTCCAAAATCCGGCTGCGACATCACTGCCATGCAGGAAGATCTGCTTTCCCTGGTGCGAAGTCTAACTGACGCCGATTATTCCGCCCTGGCCAAGGCCTTTTTCCATAATCCAGGACTCATGGGCCGCTTTTCCCGCGCACCCGCTGCGCGCGATCTCCACCACGCATATATTGGCGGCCTCCTGGAACACACGCTCTCCGTCGCCAACATGGCTGCCTGTTTCGCTGAAAAGGCTCGGGTAAACCGCGACCTGCTGCTACTGGGCGCCCTGTTGCACGACATCGGAAAAATGGAGGAATTGTGCCTCGGACTCGTTATTGAATACAGCAACCGGGGAAAACTCCTTGGACACCTGTACATCGGAGCTGAAATGACGGCTGCACGGGTTGCCGGCCTTGACGGTTTCCCGGTTGAAAAGCTCGACCTGATCCAGCACCTCATCCTCTCTCACCATGGACGTCTCGAATACGGCTCGCCGGTGCTCCCGAAAATTCCCGAAGCCTTCGCCCTGCATCATCTTGACAACCTGGACGCCAAAGTGGACTCGGCCAACCGCGTATTGGACGCGATTCCGAATCCGGACAACCGTTGGAGCGATTTCAACCGAGCCCTCGAAGTATCGCTCTTTCG
>JAITKH010000305.1 GCA_031278535.1 Planctomycetota bacterium
ATCCATCTTTCTTCCTCTCCGCTTCCGTTTCTTCCTCTTCGTCATGCGTATCTTCTTCTCCGGGTCCGGAGGAAGGAGTATGCGGCGATTCCCCGCCAATAGATACCGGTGAATCAAAAACTTCGCCTATTTCGGAATCGTTCTGATCGCCTGTCGGCAAGTCGGACTCGGCTTCGACAACGGGAACCTCTTCCGGTCCCCTTCCGGAAATTTCCGCCGCCGAAGCCGTTTCGGACGTTTCCTTCGATTCCTTCCCGGCTTCCACCGGCGGCGTTTCTCCAAGCCCGAGAGGAAGTTCCGGAGAATTTCCCGTCCCGCTTTCCGCCACCGGCGCAACGCCGTCCGTGACCGGATCCGGTTTTTCCGGCGACAATTCGCCGGCGGAAGGAGCTTCCCCCCCGGTTTCCTCTTCGCCGGCATCTTCCGGATCATTCAGGAATGCCAGTTCGTCCGGGTTGGCGGCGGGCGCCTGTTTTGGTTTTTTTCCGGAGCCCGGTTTCTTTTTCTTCCGCGGTTCGCCGGCCGGCGGATCAAAAAAGGACGGAAACCCGTCCCTGTTCCAAATGGCGGTGGTATCGCCGCCGCCCGGATCCGGCCGTCGCACTCGGCGGATGGTTTCGCCTTCTTCCTCCCGCTTCTGATGAACCGTATTGGACGAATCCAACCTGTTTTGGGCAGTCCGGGACCTGGGATTTCGCCCGCCCCGTTCCTTCCAGAGGGAATCGACATCAAAAGAATCGAAGCCGCCGAAGAGGCGCGTCGAATTTTTATGCGACTCGGGCGTCGCCCGGGAGCCATCGTCGGCCGGTCCGCCCTGGGCGGTCCGCCGGTGTACCCGTTCCTTCCAGAGGGAATCGATGTCGAAGGAATCGAAGCCGCTGAAACGGCGGGAAGAAGCGGCCGATTCCGGCCGGCGGATATCCGGCGCCTCCGTTTCCGGCAAACATTCCGTTCCAGGAACGGAGGCGGCAGAATCGGCATAGAGGCGGGTGGAATCGTTTTTCTTGCCGGATTCCGGCCGGCGGGTTTCCCCGGCGTACGGCATTTCCGTTTTCGGCAACCCTTCCTCCCCGGAAAGAATGCCGGCAAAAAGGCGGGTGGAGTCGTTCTTCTGTCCAGACGCCGTACGGGGCCCATCCTCTGCGGAGAGCGAATCCGGTTCTGCCAATCCCGGCAAACCGGGAGCAAGGCTCGGGATCGAAAGTTGACGCGTGTCGTCCCCGCCGGCCGGTCCGTTTTCCGGGATGCCTTCCGATTCCGCCATTGTCTGCGGTGAAGGGGCGGGCTTTCTCCGCCTGTCCCGCCGCTCTGGGTCCGGCGGATCATACCAATCGTTCCTTTGTTCCCGGGCGGCTTTCTCCCTTTCGGTCTCAGGAGGGGGTTCGTACCAGTCTTCGACGCGTTTCAGGCCCCCGTAAACCGGGTGCGCCGCCTTGACATGGCCGGGAGCCAATTCCGAGGCTCCAGAGAGAAGGGCGAAAATATCCGTTTCACCATCCCCGTCAAGCGCGTAAAGGTCCGGGAAATCCGGGACGGAGCCGCCGGATTGGGCCGCATGCCGGGGAAGCGGCGGTTTCCCAGCCAGATTGCCAAAGGCCCGTTCGAGGAGCCTGTTGATATCGTCATCGTCCGGAATGGGACCTGGCGGCAGGGGCACTTCCTCTTCCGCGCGAAGGGAATCCGGGGAGCCGCGGCGGGAGTCCGAAGGCCGCGGCGGAAGATCGGACGGCGGGATCAGATCGTCGTCCAGGGGCGGGCGGACAGGCGGAGCGTTTTCGCCGTCCCGGACGCCGCCGATATGCCCCGTCCCTTCGGTCTTCGGGGATTCCCCGTCGCCGCCGACGGCGGAGTCAATTCTCCGCCTCGTCGTACCGGACGCCGTGCCGGCGGGGGGCATGTCCGACTCCCTGCCCGGATCCTCCTCGAAGTCGAGTCCGAGCGAATCGGCCAGGTCGAGTATACTGGCGGGCATGGAGCCGGCGGGGTCCCCGGCGAACCGATTTCGCAGAGTGCGCGGGGAGAAATCGGTCAGGAGCATGCGGCTGTTTTTATCGGGATTGTCCCGCCCCGCCATGGTCTTTCCTCTTGAGAAGGCGATCCGGCGTTTTCCACGCCGCCGACACGGATTTCACCAATATTATCGGCCATTCAGCCGATGCGGCCCACTGTTATTGCGCGGGAAATCCGGGGCGGGCAAGGTTGGTGTACGCGCCCTTTTCACTCAAGCCGCCATGTCTGTCGATTCCCCGTTCTGTCTGGCTGCCCAAATCCGATCGCCATGAAGGTTTTCCGGCCGCGAGACAATTCTGCGGCCAACCCGATACCTTTCGATGTCAAAGAGCGCGGGACTCGGATGCGATTATGCCGCCGGTGGATTGAAATTGTACTCTTCGCCCGGGGATGGGGCGTTTTCACAATTTCGCACCGCCGCAAGTATAGTCAGGCTCCGGCAAAAATCAAGCGAGAGACTTCACGGCGGGTCATTTAATTCTCTTGACCCGTCATCGGTAAAAATTGGGCGCGCATGTTCGCAAACAGGTGAACGAAAGAATCAATCCATTGTAGGGCAATGGAGCGGTACCTGGCGGATTTTTCCAAGCGCCTGCGACAGGATGCCCCTGCCTTGCCGGTGCTTGACAGGGCCGGCTGGCACAGCAGCGGCTGGCGCTGGGTACAATATGTGGACTTTAAAGAAAATCGGGGCCCCGCCTCCCGATTTACTTTACGGTTTCAATCGTTTTGGCTTCAATGGGCCGTTTTTCCGTCGCCTCGAACCAAATCGGCGATATTGCAAAAAAGGCGGTGCGAAAACAAACATCCTGAAACTTTGAAGGAAAGCAAACGGCGGTCTGTTTGATTTCCTTCAAAGTCCACTCACGGCCACCTGTGCGCATCTCGCGTAAGGATGGGCGAAAATGATCAAGGGCCGGGCGAATTGCGCTCACCCCCAGGAAACCTTGCCGCCGTCCTTGTCCGCCAGCGCTTCGGGGATCTTTTCCGTCCCGTCAGTCGAACCGCCTTCGGGGAACTTGTCCATCCAGCCCTTTCCTTCGATCAGGCGGGTCACCACCATGGCGGATACGGTGTCGCCGGTGGCGTTAAGACAGGTTGCCGGAGGATCGACCAGAAAGCCGATGGTGGCAATGATGGGGAAGGCTTCGGGCGGAAAGTTGAACAGGCTGACGATGAGCATTTCGCCGATAAGGCCGCCGCCGGGCATGCCGCTCATGACCACGCCCGACATGATCGAAATGAGAAGGCAGGCGAAATAGAGGCCGGCGCCGCTGAAATCCTGGCCGAACAACCCGAAAAGGAAGGAAATCTTCAGCATCGCCGCAAGGACCGATCCCTCCATGTGCATGGTCGCCCCAATCGGCAGCACGATGTCGCGGATGTCCTTGGGAATGCCGATTCTGGCGGCGGATTCAAGATTGACCGGCAGGGTGGCGATGGAACTCTGGGTCGCCAAAGAGGTGACGGCGGGGGGCAGGATGTACCTCAGCATGCGCCGTACGCCCGGAGTTCCACCGGCGAACCAGGCGAAGGCTGGGAAGAAAAAGACGAAATAGATGAGGCACAAAGGATAGTAGATGAGCATCGCCCGCCCGTAGGCGCCGATGAGTTGCGGACCGAATTCTCCCACCAGGACGGCGAAGTAGGCGCAAAGGCCGATGGGGGCGTAGAACATGATGATATCCACGATCTTCATCATGACCATGGACATGTCGTTCAGGAAGGTGGCAATCCTGCCGTTGTCCTTCCCGGTGATGCTGACGCAGGCACCCGTCAGGACGGAGATGACGATGAGGGGCAGCATGTTGCTCTTGGAGAGAAGGGCGCTGAAATCGGATACGGTTATCGCCCGGACGAGTGCGTCGCCCAGGCTCACGGCGCCGATGTCCCCGGCGGCCGGCAGTTCGAGGAGCACGCCTTGGGCGGGGGAAAACAGCTTGACGGTGACGAGAATCAGGACGGCGGCGATAAGGCCGGTGCCCATGAAGACGGCGAACATGGATCCCAGGATCCGGCCGAGACGCCGCATGTTCAGCATGCCGCCGACCGCGCTGGAAATGGTGAAGAACACCAGGGGCACCACCACCATGAACATCAGATTGAGAAATATCTGCCCCAGGGGCTGCAACACCATCGCCCGTTCCTTGAAGACGACTCCAATGACGCTGCCCAATATTATGGAAGCCAGTAGAACGAGGGGGAAGCGGTAGCTCCGCCAAAGGGACTCCCGGCTGGAAACGTCGGCCGCCATGGTCTTTCTCCTTCTCCATCTGTCCAATAAACAATCGAATACAACGCGCATACATTATTTTCAAAGTATATTCTGCGGAGACATTCCCTGGATGCATAGCATCCCGCTTTCCGCATCTGTGCCGACAGGCGTGAATTATCGAAACGCCGGCAAAAAAAGAAAGCGAGAAATTCCAGATTCCGGATCGTCCGCCGGAGGTATGCGCGGAAGACGCCTGTTTCGGTCCTCTTCCCGTCGCATCTGCGGTTCCTGTTCCGCAAAGACTGCATCAAAAATGGAGACTTTGTGGAACGGCAGGGCAATCGCGCCCTTTCCGAAAAAGGTTGACCGCGCCTCCGTTTTCGCTATACTGGTTTCTACCGGCCGCGGCGGGACCGGCGCGGTGGAGAGGCTGACGCCGATGACGCGATTGGGTTCCCTTCGGCCGGTCAGGGCCGGCAGACGGAAAAGGCGTCGGGGTGATGGATGGAAGCGCGGAAAACGGGACGAACGGCGGGCGGAGGCTTTGGCTTGCCCTTGCCGGGATTTTCGTCCTCGCCTTCGCCATTGCCTTTGGCTTGGCCTGGCTTCTGCTCAATCCGGCAGCCCCCGCGAAGGAAACCGGACAGCCGGAGGACAGGGTGCACAGGGTTACCGCGGCGGAGGCCGAGGCCTTCGCCCGGGCGGTCGGCCGGGGCGACTTTTCCGCCATGCGGGACATCGGGAAAAGTATTTTTCGTCGCGGCGCGGATGCGACGGCGGCAGTTGGGCCGCTTGCCGATCATGCCGCCAGCAGCCTGCCGCCCTATCGGGTATATGCCCTGCACCACGAAGCGATGGACGGAAAAATCCTTCGGGTGCTCCTGACCTTGGACGACGACGACCGGGTGGTGTCGTTCGTCGCGGAGGAAACGAGCGTGATCCAATGACGGCGACGGAACGCGAAGCCGAAGGCGGATGGGCGGAAGGTCCGGCCTTTCTCGACAACCTGGTCAGGCGCGCCATGACGGCGATCGAGGAGCGCTTCCTCTTCCGCAAAATCGGCCTCCCCTTCGATTATGCGGCGGAACGGGACAATTTTCCCTCCCCGAATCTGGCCACCGCCCGGGAGGCGCGATCCCTTGTTCCCAATCCCTCGGGGTTGGGCGGCGGGTACCATTTTTCCTGCCGCAACCACGCCCTCCTTTTCGACGCCTATCTGCTGCGGCTGGAGCTGGGCATTGAAGGGGAAGGAGACGAAGCCATCCTGGATCGGCTGATTGGCGGCCTTATCCGTCTTGCCACCGTCGCCCCCCGCTCTTTCCTTGTCGGCGGCCTTTCGCCGGACGGACGGGGGTTTTTCGCCTGGCCCAGCCGGGAGAACCATGCCGCCTGGACCTTCGCCATCATGCGCGGCATGACCACCGCCGCCATTGCCCAGGAAACCCAGGATAAATTCCATTCCATCGCCTGCAAATGGCTGGATCGCCTGCGCCGGGAAAGATTCATCCTGTCCGGGGTGGACGGGAAGCCCGTTCCCGGAGCCGGCCGGCCGCTTTCCAGCCCCGATCCGGACAACGGCCCCTTCCATCTCGCCATGCTTCTCGCCGGCGCCCGGGCTTCCGGCCTGCCGGCCGACTATGATGCCTATGCGGCGGCGGCGGCGGAGAGCGGCGGCGCCAGGCTTTCCGGTTTCTCCGGCGAAGAGGCGGCGCCGACTTTTTTCTGGCGACAGGCGTCTCTCCACCTGATGGCGTCCTTCGATCCCGATCCCGGGCGATCGGCCAAGGCTGCAAGGCTTCTGGCGGCAAACGCCGAACTGGCCGCCGATCGACTCGAAAAATGGCGGGAATGGGATCCGGCCCTGGCCGGGGTCAAGCCCGATCTGGACTGGCGGCATTTCTCCAGGGCGCCGCTTTCCGAAAAGGGGCTGGGGTTTGCTCCGCCCGAATCCTGGCGCCGCCTGGCGGGGGAAGATCGGGCCGCCGAGGCGCTGTACGCCATGCACGCCCTGCTCCTTTCGGGCAGCCCGGAAACGATTCAAGCCCATGCCGAAACGATGGCGGAATGCCTGTCCCAGCCGTTTTGGCCCGACATGACGCAGTTGACGGCCATCGCTCCCATCCCCGGCATCCATGCCCGGGGGACGGAGACGGGGCTGTGGGATCAGGACCTCTTCGCCTCCAAGCGGATGCCGCCGGCTTCGGAAACTTCCTTCGCCGCCAAATTCCTCGATCCCGACTACGACAGGCTGAACGCGGACAAAAGCGGCCACGACGTCCCGTCCAGGCCGGAGGCGGGAGAGCCGGGCGGCCGGAGGAAACGGGGGCGAAAACGCCGATAACCGCCGGCCAGCGAGGAAACGCCATGTTCAGCGCCGCCATGACTCCGGCCGATTGCGCCGGGAAGATTCGCCGTTCCAAAAAGCTGGCCGTCCTCACCGGGGCCGGCATTTCCACTTCCGCGGGAGTGCCCGACTTTCGCGGCCCAAAAGGCCTCTACGTCACCCGGGCCTACGATCCCGAGACCGTTTTCGACATTGGCTATTTTTCCGTCAATCCCGCCCCTTTCTACGATTTTACCCGCGATTTCCTTGCCATGCTGGAAACAATATCGCCCACTCCGACCCACCTTTTCCTCGCCCGCCTGGAAGCGGGGGGAAAGGACATCGGCATCGTCACCCAAAATATCGACGGCCTGCATCAGCGGGCCGGTTCGAAGCGGATCTATCCCATCCACGGCGACTACAGTACGGCCCGCTGCCGCAAGTGCGGCAAGACCGTCTCCGGGGACGATCTGGCCGCCTCGCTCAAGGCGTCGCCCGGCGTTCCGGCCTGCCCGGCCTGCGGGGGAGTCGTCAAGCCCGATGTGGTTTTCTTCGGGGAAAATGTCCGGCACCTGGACAAATGCCTTGCGCTCGCCGCCGAGTCGGACCTGCTGCTGGTCCTCGGCTCCAGCCTGGCGGTGCATCCGGCCGCGTCCATTCCGCATCACGCCGGCGGCGAAGTGATTGTGGTGAACAGGGGGCCGGTCGCCTTGCGCCCGGCCGAGGGCGTATATCTTGCCGACGCCGCCCTGGACGAGTTTTTTGCCGGGGTGGAGAGTCGGCTTTGAAAGGCGCATGGAGAAATCGCCGCCATGCTTGAGGTGGAGGGCCTGATCAAGCGCTATGGGGCGAAAACAGTTCTGGACGGGGTCTCCTTCGCAATCGGCAAGCAGGGGGTGGTCGGATTTCTCGGCGTCAACGGCGCCGGAAAATCCACCGCCATGCGCATTCTTTCCGGATATCTCCGGCCTAGTTCCGGCCGGGCGAGAGTGGCCGGCGGCGACCCCCGGACGCCCGCCGTACGGAAAAAAATCGGCTATCTTCCGGAGGGGAATCCCCTGCCGTCCTGGATGCGGGTTGGGGAGTATCTCCGCTTCCGCGCCGCCCTCAAGGGGCTGTCCCGCGCCGCTGCCCGGCGGAGGGCGGCCGAGACCGCGGCACGCTGCCGCCTCGAAGACCTCATGGATCGGCTTATCGGCAGCCTTTCGAAGGGGACGCGGCAAAGGGTCGGCCTGGCCGACAGCCTGCTCGCACATCCGGACATCCTGATCCTGGACGAACCCACTTCCGGCCTCGATCCGGCCCAGGCGGAGGAAATGCGCACCCTGATCCTCGAGATTGGCCAAAACAGCGCCGTTTTCCTTTCCAGCCATCTTCTGCAGGATGTCGAGCGCCTTTGCCGGCGGGTGATTATCCTGAACGGCGGCCGGGTGGCGGCCGACGGCGACATGGCCGAAATCGGAGAACGCCACGCCGGCGAAAGGACGCTCAGGCTGGAGATCGAGGCCGACGAACCGATCCTGGAGACGCTTCTGGCCGTTCCCGGGGTCGCCGGCGGCGAGGCGATTCCGAATCCAGCCGGTTCCGGATTCCTCGTCCGCCTGATCCTGGCGGCGGGAAGGGACGCCAGGCGGGAGGCGGCCGCGGCGGCGATCCAGAAAGGCTGGCTGGTCACTGGAATCCGGCTCGAGCCGGTGCGGTTGGAGGACGTTTTTCGCCGCCTTGCACTGGCGGAGGCGCCGCCGATCGGGACGGAGGGGCGGGAGAAAGGTCATGCGTAGCTTCCTGGCCCTGCTCCGAAAAGAGGCCATGAGCCTTTTTTGCAATCCCCCGCTCATCTTCGCCTCCGCCTTCTTCACGCTTCTCGACTCCTTCGCCTTTTGCCTGGAGACGGCCGGTCCCGGCGCCGTCGCCGATTTCACGGGACTGGCCCTGTTCATCCTTTTCACCAGCATGGCGTTCCTGCCCCTGGCGGCCATGCAGTCCTTCGCCTCCGAACAGGCGGAGGGGACCCTGGAGACGCTCTTCACCGCCCCCGTCGGCCCGGCTTCCCTGGTCTTCGCCAAATATGGCGGAGCCATGCTCTTCGCCGGCTTCCATCTTCTTCCCGCGCCGTTATACGCCTTCCTCCTTTCCCGAAGCGGCAATCTGGACGCAGGCGCCGCCGCCGCCGCCTGTCTTGTCCTTGTCCTCTTCGCCTCGTTCGCCGTCTCGCTCGGCGTCGCCGTTTCGGCCATAGCCAATTCGCCCGCCGCCGCCGCCGCCGGTTCCGGCGCCGTCCTGTTGTTTCTTGCCGCCGTCGAGGCGGTCCCGGATTCCGGCGTCGCCGGGCTGTTCCTCAACAGCCTCGGCTTCATTCCCCATGCCCGGAAATGGATGGACGGCCAGGTGACCGGATCGGGGTTTTTCTATTTCATCTCGGCCACCCTGCTTTTCCTTTTCTGGGCCTGGCTTGCCGTCTCGAACAGGGAAGGGGGAGGAGGATACGGCGGCCGGATCGAACGCCGCCGCGCCGGATTCGCCTGGTTCCTCGCCGCCTCCGGCCTTTTCCTCTTCCTGTTCCAGGCCGCCCTCCTTCATGTCGGCGGCGGCCTGGACGGCGGGCGGATCGAACTCCGGGCGATGCCGGCCATCCTGCTCCTGCCGGCCCCGGCGGGGGCCATCCTTTTTGTCCTCGCTCTCGTCTTCCGCCTTCGGGCCGGCTCCCCGGCCGTCGCCGCCGGCACCGGCTGGACCCGGCTTGCCGCCCTGGCCGCCCTGGCCGTCGCCGTCAACGTCAACTGGTTGGCCGCCCGGCCGTGGCGCGTCCTTTCCGGGGACGGGCGGGAAAGCCGATCGATCCTTCCGGGCGGCTGGCGCTGGGATGTCACGGACAACGGCCGGAATACGCTTTCTCCGGCGGCGCGGCGGATTCTCGCCGATCTCCGGGCCCCCCTGGCGATTCATTGTTTCATTCCGGCTTCGGCCGAAACGGGCGGCGTCGAAATCGCCGACGGAACGCGCCGCCTCGCGGATCGCTTCCGGGAGGAAAATCCGCTCGTCGCCCTGTCCTGGGCCGATCCGGAACTCGATCCGGAAGGTACGGAGAGGCTGGCCGGGATGCTTGGCATCGGTCGGGGCGAGTACGAAACCGGATTGGTTGCCATTGATTATCAGGGGCGAAGGCGGCTTGTCCCCGCCGCCTCTCTCGCCGTTCCTCCAGAGCGGCGGACGCCGGAGACGGCCGGCGAAAAACAGCGATGGCTTTTCGACGGGGAAAACCGGCTGATCCGGGCCATCGCCGATCTTCTGGACCCCCGCGTTCCCAATTTTTTCTTTTCCCATGGGCATCGGGAGTTGTCGCCGGCCCAGGGCGCCCGGCGGGATCGCTCCGCCTCACGCCTTGCCCAGACCCTGGAACAGGCCAACCTGCGGGTGCGCCAATGCCGCATCGCCGCCGGCGTCGCCATCCCTCCCGAATGCGACGTCCTGGTGGTGGCGGCTCCGAGAACGCCTTTTCAGCAGGAAGAAGCGGAACAGGTGCGCCGTTATCTCGACCGCGGCGGTCGTCTCCTGTTGTTCCCGCCCGAGGCGGACCCGAATCTGCGGGACGACGCCCTGGCGGAACTGGCCTTTTCCCTCGGGGGCGGTTGGCGGCAGGATCGTCTCGAAGACGCCCGGAACAACGACAACGGACAGGTCCTGGTCCCCCTGGGGACGACGGGCGGCTTGCGGGAAGAGGCCACGGAGGAGGAGAGGAGAAACGGGTTTTCCTTTCCCCTGGCACGTTCCATCCGCGACAATCCACGTTCCGGCGACAGGGACTGGCGGAGCGAACGGCTGGTGCGTTCCTTTCCCTCGGCCGAAGCGGCGGACGAGGGAGGCGCCCGAAGGCAGGGACCGTTCACCCTGGCATTCCGATCCTGGAAGGGAACCGGTGGGCGGGAGGCGCGGGCGGTCGTCGTCGCCTCCGGCCGCATGGCTGCCGATTCCGACATCGGCCGGGGCGCGAACGAGGCGCTCATTCTCGGCCTGGCGCATTGGCTGGCCGGACGGGAGGACGGACCGGAGGCGATTGCCGCCGAAGACAGGGATCGCCGGCTGCGGCTGTCGCCGCCGGAACTCCGGGCCGTCCTCTGGCTGGGAACGGCGGTTCCGCCGCTGGCCTGGCTGGCGCTGGGCATTCTGATTCGGGGACTGCGGAGAGACTGACATGCACAGGCGCCTCGCAATCGGCCTTTCCCTTGCGGCTTCGCTTCTCTCGCTCTTTTCGGCAATCCTTTCGCGGCGCGAGGCCGAAGCCTGGCGGACCGGGTTTTCCCGGCGCCTTTTTCCCTTTGCCTGGGAAGAAACCGTTTCCGTCCGCCTGGAGCGGCGTACGGGAACGCTTGTCGTCGGGAAGGGCGCGGACGGCGAATGGCGCTTCCGCCCGGAAGGCGGCCGGGAGGATTTGTTGAGCCGGGAGGCGGCGGACGGTCTGGCAGCCCTGTGGGCGCTGGCCTGGCGGGAACCGCTTGTCGGCAATTCCGCGTTTTCCCCGGCCGGAGAGGCGGACGCAATGATTGTCGCCGCCTCGGCCGCCGACGGCGGACGGATTACCTTGCGGCTGGGGGGCATTGCCGAAAACCTGCAAGCCGTGACGGCCGGGGACGACGGCACGACCTACGCCGTACGGCGGGACATCCTTGCCGTCGCTGACTGGCCGGCGGAGCGCTTCCGCGAAATGTTCCTCCTGGCCGGCGGCCGGGGACGGCGGCTGGCCGAATTGATTGTCGCGCCGGCCGGCGGCGATCCCGGGCTCCGGCTTCGGATTCACCGGACTCCCGGCGGCTGGAGGCTGATCGAACCCATCGACTGGCCGGCGGACGAAGCGAGGCTGGATGCCCTGCTGCGCTGGGCCGATCGGCTCCGGGCGCTGTCGGTTGCGGACCGGCGGGCCGATTTCGGTCCCGTTCCCGCCTTTGTCGAGGCCCTGTACGACGGCCCGGGCGGAATGGCGCGAAGGCGGGTGGAATTCGGCGGATCCGCCTCTGGCGAAGGCCTGCTCGTCGCGGCGGCCGGAAGGGAACCAATCTTCGTGGCGCCGGAAGGGATTTTGGCCGAAATTTCCCTGGACGCGGCGGCCGCTTATCCCAAGGTCTGGCGCGATTTCTATCGGCGACGTTCGCTCAATCTTGTGGGCGCGGACATGCCGGGAGAGATCGTGGTGGAAAGGCTCCTTCCCTCGCCGGTCCGGCTGATCCTGGAAAGGGACGGCGACGATGCTTGGCATGGCCGGCTGGAAACGGGAGGGGAGACGCGCACGTTCCCGGTCGAACCGCCGGATCCGGCCGAGCCCATGCGTCCGCTTACCGCCCTCCTGACCGGCTTGTCCAGCCTGCGGATACAGTCTTTCCTCGTCGATTCGTCCCCGGAAACAAAAGAAGGCTGGCCAAATGTCCTTCCCGCCTGGCGGTTTTCCTGCCGGGAAGCGGGGGGCGCCGAACTTCCCCTGCTTACCCTGTATGCCGCCGGGACGGACGGCGGACAGCTGCCTGCCGACCCTTTCCCGGAGGGCAGGCCCGGACCGATAGATTTGCCGCCGCCGCCCGGCCGATCCCGCCTGGATGGAATCGCCTTCTCGGTTTCGGATCAGCCGGCCCTCCTGGAAGCGCCGGGGGAAATGGCCTATCTCCTTTGTCTCCCCCCTTACCGGTACCAGTCGCGGCGGCCGCAGACCATGGATTCAGTGGATTCAGAGGAGTGGATCGGAGTGGAAATCGCGGCCGGCGGGAAAACGGCAAAATATTACCGCGATCCGGCCAGACGGGGCGAGGCGTGGTGGAAGGATGGCGTTCCTCCGCAGCCTCTCCTGGACGCAGAAGGGGCCTTTTCCGTCATGCTTATGGAACTCTCACGGCTCACAGCCGAAACCTGGATTGCCGATGCCGGAACCTCTTCCGGGAAATTTGGGCTTGACCGCCCGGAAATTACCGCCATAGTTTATACCTTCGTTGATCGGCCGGCGGACGACGGCGGCGGGCAAAGTTTGAAACTGTCGATCGGCCGGGAGGCGAAGGATGATATGGGCGGGGAAAACGGATCGCGGTTCGCCAGACTGGGCGACTCCAGTCCGGTGTTCCTGATTTCCGGGCGGCTGGCAGCATCCCTGGCGGGATTTTGCCCTTGAAAACAGGATTGCGGCATGACCAAGCCAAAAACGAAAACCACTGAAAAGGCGGCTCCGGAAAAAACGGAAACGCCGGAAAAATCGGCAAAAACTTCGAAAACGGCCAAGGCAGGCGCCAAGCCGGCCGCAAAGAAACCGGCGTCGGGCAAAACGGCGACGGCCGCGAAAGCGGCGGCAAAAGGCGGCAAAACGGCGGGCAGGCCGAAGCCTTCGGCCGGCGCCGCCGGCAAGGGCGACGCGGCGGAAAAAACTCCGGCTGGAGTGAAAGATTCGGCCAGGGTTGCGCAACCGGTCAAAAAGCCGGAAGCGGAGAATCCGCCGCCGCCCGCGCCCCCGATTCCCATGATTGGCGTCAAAACCAGCGTTGATCGGCCGCCGTCCCTGAGCGTGACGTCCCTGGCCAGGAAACCGGTTCGCCAGAATTCGGGTCAGGCGGAACCGGCGCCCAGGCCTCCGGAACGGAAACTTTCCCGAAAGGAATTGGCCGACATCAAAATCATCCTGGAGGAGAAGCGGGAAAAACTGCTCAGCAATATGCGGCGCGAATTCGCCATGCAGAAGGAGCGGGCGGAAAGCAAGGCTGCTGACGATGTCGACAAGGCAACCGACGCCTACGACGAGGATCTGTCGTTCGAGATTACCACCGCCAGCGATCAGGGATTGGAGGAAATACAGGCCGCCCTTGAAAAAATCGAGAAGGACACCTACGGCGAATGCGAGATCTGCGGCAAGCCCATTTCCCCGGCGCGCCTCCGGATTCTTCCTTCCGCTACCGTCTGCGTCGCCTGCCGCGACCAAGAGGAGCAGGCCAGCCATCGCGACGACGGCCCCATTCCCCTCTTCAACATCATGACAGACGAGGAAAACGGCGAGAACGAGGTCGAACCCCTGTGAAGGCCGGAATACGACAAAGGCGCACCCGATCGCCTTGTGGAGGCTGTTCCGGGAAAGCGTCTTTTTGCCTCCGGGGAAGTGAATTCCCCTCCGGCACCGGAGGTCAATCCCGGAACAAACGGACTTCAGAATTTGGAAAGATTGAGGCTTTACAGGCCGCTAGTTTCGGCATGAACTGGAGGAAAAAGCGGAAGCCGATACCGCCCGGAAGACGCGCATCCTCCGCCTTTTCCGGTCAGAAGTACTGGAGGACCCCGCGGACGCCGTCGAAGACATGTTCTTGGCGGCCGAGGCCGGAGCGGAGCGGGCTTTTGTCCGACGCCGGGACCTGTTGGCGGGAGAGACGGCCGGGCAGGGTGTTGTCCCGCCGGATATTTGAAAACGGCGGAGAGCCTTACGGCGTCGTGGTGGAATCGGCCTTTTCCGACGGGTCGCGGATGTCGCTCCGGCTGGCCGGTACGGAAACCGGCGCCTGGCGGCTCGCGTCTGCGTTTCCCTGACCTGTTTATGGAGCGGCGTACGTGGCCAACGAACCGGAGACGGCGGCGAAACGGGATTCGAAATGCCGGGTGGCGGAAAATTTTCCGGCTGGCCCTGGCTTTTTCCGCATGCGGATTCATGCGCCGGAACTGGCGGACGTCTTTCTCCCGGGCCAATTTTTCCAGTTGCGAATCCGCCCGGGAGCGGAAACGCCACTGCTCCGCCGTCCTTTCGTCCCTTCGTCCCGCGAACCGGATGGCTTCTCCTTTCATTACGCCGTGGTCGGCCGGGGCACCGGCGTCATGGCCGAATTGTCGCCCGGGGCGCCGGTGGACATCCTTGCCCCCCTGGGCAACGCCTTTTCGCCGCTCCCGGCGGACCGGACCGCCTTGATCATCGGCGGCGGCCTTGGCGCTCCCGGTTTGGCTCCGCTGGGAAAGGCGCTCGCGTCCGCCGGCGTCCGGACCATTATCGCCCTGGGTGCGCAAACCGCAGATCGGCTTCCCGCCCCGGAGTTGTTCTCTGGAGCCGCCGATCGGCTGCTTTTCGCCACGGACGACGGCAGCCTGGGCTTTGCCGGTTCGGTCGTGGACGCCGTCCTGGACGGAGCCGGAGATATTTTTGGCCACTTGTCCCGCATCTATGCGTGCGGACCACTGGCCATGTTGGCGGCGGCGGCAGGACTGGCGGCAGGGCGGAACATTCCCTGCGAGGTCTCCCTGGAAGCCCGCATGGCCTGCGGTTTCGGCGCCTGCATGGGCTGCGTCGTCCCGATTCTGGGGGGGAAAGGGAGAAACGCCTTTCTCCGCGTCTGCAGAGAGGGGCCGGTTTTCGACGCCCGCAATGTGGATTGGCCGTTCCTCATCGGAGTGGTTCCGGCTTTCTGAATCATCCGGATTTTTCGTTCGTGTCCCTGCCGGACGCCTCCTTTCCGGACAGCCTTTCGCCCGGGACCTGACCAGTGCTCCGCAGTGTCTTCACCTTTGGCGAAGGCTTTGCTGAAAGCGTCCCCGATTCGTCCGGTTCCGCCCCCGGGAAAGGGATATGATTTGTTCTTTTTTCAACTGAAGACAAAATTTGACAAGAAAAGACACGCTCTTTCTGTCGGGATCATATACCCTTTCCCATAGAGACACGTAAAAAGCTATTATTTGCCAAGATAAAATATCCAGAGAATTTCCTTCAATACAAAGCATGGATGGAGAAATTATCAGTAAATACATGGAGAAATATTCATAAACAATCGCAACAGGCATTTTTTTTTTGGCGATTTCCATTTGAATTTTATTGTGATATATCAATAATGGGCGGACAATTTTCAGTATTTTGGTTGCATAACCCGATTGCATGGTATACAATGATTTATAAAGAATGTTTTGGTAATGTTTGGACAATGAATGTTTGTTTATCGTGCCTCTGGAACTGGACTCATGAAAAAAGGAATGTGTCGCCATGTCAAAGAACATTAAGGAAGAATTCGGGGTGTTTTTGCGCCAGGCGCGGGATGCCAAGCGGATGTCGCGAGCCACGCTGGCCTGCCGCCTGGGCGTGAGCCCCAAGACTGTCCAGAGTTGGGAGATGGGCCGGACATTCATCGAGCGCCTGGACCTGTTCCCGAAAATCGAGGCTGAACTCGAATGTTCGCTCTCGCTCCTGATTGCCAAGGCGGCGGGTTCGACCATTCCGGTCGCGGTTTCGGATGGAGAAAGGGAGTCGGAGGCGCTGGAATTGTCGGACGCCATGGGTGAAAAACTCGCCACCAGGCTGGGACCGCTGTCTCCCTCTTTCTCCCTTGTCAAAGCCGGGCCTGTCGACGAGTCGCCTGACGAATGCGAATCCGCCACGGCGGCGGCGCCGCTGATCAAACCGTCCGCGTTCCTCAATCCAATGGCGAACCTCAAGTCCAGGGAGGTGGTCGGCCACGTCGTTTTTCCGCGCAATTGGATTCCCCGCGCCGGGATCATTGCCGCCACCCGCATGGGCGACTCGGCGATGATGCCCATGATTCCCCTCGGCGCCACAGTGGTGATCGACGTGCGCCCGGTTCCCCTGGAGAAGGCGGTGGGGCTGATCGCCGCCATCGGCTATGCCAGCCGCGGGCTGCGCGTCCGGCGAATCGAAAAGAGCATGACGGACGACCGGTACTTCGGCGTGAGCATTACCGAACATGCCCGTGCCAAGATGCCCATCCGTTCGGACAAGGGCGATCGGGTTATCGGGCTGGTCGTCGGCGTGCTGGCCCAGATCAACTGACCGTTTTTCCGGGAACGACTCCGGCAAGGGTTGCCGTCCCTTCAGTTGCTCGAATTCGGCCAGCGGTCTGAAAAGGCTAACGTTACGGATGCCGAAGTACGGTGGTTCCGGAATTAGCCTCCGGCGCCGAAGGGGAAATTCACTTCTGGCGGAAGCCGGATACACCGGACAATCGGGCAGGCGGGTCCCTCGCGATTCCCGCCTCTCACATCGCCAGTACGCGCCATTTGTGGCATACGACGGTTTCCGGCATGTGCGTAACGCGATGGCGGGCAACCGCCTTTTCCGCTATACTGATCGCGGATTGGAATTGTGAAAATAGAGCGTTTTGATTAATAATTAGTCGTCCCTGAAAAAGGGCTGCCAGCCGGCGAAATCGCCGGAAAATTGGGGGGAATCGGCAAAATTCCGGTAAAAATGGCTATACTATTTTGCAGGATTTTGGATTCCTGTCCAGGAAAGCCTGCACATTGAAGCCGGGAAACAATCCGATCCAATTAACATGACCTCTCTTGGATGCGGCTAACACGCGCTTGGAGAGCGCGGAGAGGCAAAACAGGATTTTTTCAGGGACGACTAATTAATACCGTACTTGGAGTGTTCAAAAAAACCAATGCAGTCATCCTTGGTCACACTGAGGATGGCTGTTTTCATTGCCTCCAATAGTTCGCCATAGGTCCTTGCTTGCAGTTTTCTCAGTATACGATAACGTCCGGTTGTTCATCGTTGACGCGGGCGATAGCCTGCATCAGGCTGTGCCCGTTCATCGGCTTGTCCAGGTACATCGTGTGCATGCTGGGACAGTCGAATCCCGCCAGCCACATGTCCCGGACAATGACCAGTTTCAAATCGCCGGACGCGTCCTTGTACCGCTTGGCAATCGCCTCGCTCGCCAGCTTTGTGCGAATGTGAGGCTGCCAGGCCTTCTCGTCCGAGGCCGAACCGCTGCGGAAAATCCGTCGGAAATAACCAGCATCTCGTTGAATGTGAAGAAGCCGGGAATGTCCATCTTGTACGTTTGGAGTTGGTTGTAGGCGTGCCGGATAGTCGCCTTCTCCTCGGCCGGATTCTTCAGTTCGATGACGCCAAGCGGCAGGCCGTTGACGAACACGGCCACGTCCGGCCGACGCTTCCTCTTGTCCTCGATCACCGTGAACTGGTTGACCGCCAGGAACTCGTTCTGATCGATCATGGCGGGGTCGCGCTGGATCAGCCATACCTTGCCGTGCCGCTCCCGGCCATTGTCGCGCCACGACACGTCCACGCCATCGGTCAGCATTTTGTGGAACGCCCGATTGTTGACGACCAAGTCCGCGCTGTCCGTTCGTATTACCTGGCGGATTGTATCAGCGACGACCTCGCCCGGCATTCCCGTGTTAATCCGCTCCAACGCATCACGTAGGCGGCGAACAAGTACTCCCTGTCCGTAATCGGCTCGCTCTGGTGACGCACCGTCAGGGGCAATTGACGGTCCGTGGACGTAGTCGTAGCCCAACTCACGGAAGTGGGTCACGGTTGCAATTTCAACTCGGGCTTCGTCAAGATAATTTGTCACGTGCCTTGTCCCCCGAATCTCTTCCGCAATCGCCGTCGCTTTCGACAGGAACCGTGCTGTAGGGCGCGACGGCAACAGCCAGCGATTTCTTTATTACGCTGTATCCTCGGCAACGGTTTCGACGGCAGGGAGTTCGATTTCGCCACTCAGGAGTTTTGGGAGGAGGGTGTCTCGTAGACTGGCGAGCCGGCGATTTTGGCGGATGTTCACACCGATTCGTTTATGGAAAGCCGCGACATTATCCTGGAATGCTTTAGCCAATCGTTTTGGTGGTAGGGCTAGTGAATATCGGATCATGTCTTTCCAGTTTGTGCGGGGCATTTTGGTGCCTGCCGAGCAGGAATCGGCATAGTCGACAAAAGGTCTGCTAGACACCGGCGAAATAACATAACCATGCCAGTCGTTAGATTTCAGTGTAATTACTACGATGTCCGCGGAGCAGACGCCGTCTACTGGTGCGATACCAACTTTATGAAAGTATGGTCGCAGTTTACCAAATAGGATCTCGCCTTGTTTGAATAATGATTTCCCACTGGCCACCTCTTCAGCACGACCCCAGGCGTCCAAGGCGATACAACGCCTTGGCATATGTTCGAGTCCAATATACGGCGTGGTCGACGGTATATCCGATGGCTTGACGCTGCGTCGGGGGTTATCCGCCACGTTGTCCAGAAAACCGATCTTCCACCCTTTGGGAATCGCTCCATGCTCTGATTCCTCGAAACTGTCAGGGAAGAGGTTGGCGATGTCGGCGGGAAGGTTGGTGTCGCGGCCTTCGGCCTTGGCGCGGACGGGGTCGAAATCGACGAACCAACTCTTGAAGGTTGCCGCCGCCATCTTCTCCAGCGTCCGGTTCATCTGCCGGTTCAATTCGATCTTGTCGTCCAGCGTGCCCAGAATGCTGGCTATATTTACTTGAATATCCAGCGGTGGTATCGCAACTATGAATCCGGAAAGCGAGGCAGACGGAACACGTTGCCTGCCGGGAGTACCGGTCATTTGCGCGACAGCGAATTGATGGAATTTACACCATTTGGTCAGGTAGTAGGCGAAATCGTTATCCGTAACATCTTTACGTCCTCTGATGACTATGAACTCGGTTGAGCCGAAACCCGGGCTTGTCTTGTCGGTTGGCTGGAAGCGGGCAATTTTCCCGTTTTCAAGACACGGGGTTATGCGAGCCATTAGCGTATCGCCCGAAATGAAACGGGAGCCTCCGCCCGTGAACTCCCTATGATCTGATTCATGGACGCTTCGGGCTGTCGGATCGACAGCCGCCATTTCGACAAATGGATAGATATTGCCAGTCGAAAGAGTGACAGATGGATTAACCATTACCGCTTCCGTAAATGCTCTCAACGTCCATCCATCATACCACCTTGCCTCCCTCCTCCCTCGATCAGAGGGAGCGCATTTTCCTTCGCGCCGATACCATTCCTGTCCGTATTTTTCGATATGCTTGAGCAGTTTCTTGTCCTCGATCACGTGGAATCGCAGCAAATCCACTGATTGCGGAATCGGCCGCTTCTCAATCTCCGCCGCTAGTTTCGCCTGATCGTCCAGCGTAAGTTCTTCCCCGAACAGCGCGATATCCACGTCCGACGCGGCGGCGTGCGTCCCCATCGCCCGGCTGCCGAACAGGACGGCTCGTTTCAACCGGGGATTGGCGGAGAGGATACGGATTATCGTCTCGCGATGTTTTTCTTTCAGCCCGTCGTTCATTCAGCCTGTTTTCTTTCCAACGTCGCGAATACCCGCCGCAGCATCTGGACATAGGAACCCTTGATCAGCCGTACCGCTTCAGCGGCGATCTGTTCCTCGTACGTGTGGCTGAGCAGGTTGCGCTTTTCCAGCCCGTCCAGAAATGTTTCGGTGTCGCTTTCGTCCAGATACTCGACTTCAAAGCTTTTGCGGATCACTTCCCGCGGGGTCTTGATGTCATACCCCTCATAGAACAACAGATCCTTGAGCGTTTTCCATGCCAACTCGAACGTAAACTGGAACATTTGCACAAGTCCCGCCCGTTCCAAATCGGTATAGGATTCTTTTTCGCATGCTTCATCCAACTGCGTCAGCGCCTTGCGGAAGTTCTCCAGTCGCTGCTGCCAGCGAACCTCGTCGGAATTGCTCATGCTTACGGCCTTTCACAAATGAGCAGCGTCCGAATGCGGGCATTCAGGCGGGAATGTTTCCCGCGCCTGCCGGCTGCACGGTCGCGCTCTTGGGTTCGGGTGTTTCCGCTTTCTTATTCGCCATACCCTAGCGCCTCCAGGTTTTGGCGAATGGCGGCGTCAAGTTCCAATGCCTCGCGCATCTGCACGTAGAGTTCGGCGGACAACTCGGCCATCTTTTCCTCGAAGGGTACGCCATCGTCCTCGATCTCCTCGGCTCCGACGTAACGACCCGGGGAGAGGACATGGCCGTGGGCCTCGATTTCTTTCAGCGCCGCGCTCTTACAGAAACCTTGCTTGTCCTTGTATTTCCCCGCACTCTTTTCGCCGCGCCATGCGTGATAGGTTCCAGCGATTCCGGCAATGTCATTGTCGGTCAGCTCGCGGTGGGTGCGGTCGGTGAGCGAACCCATCTTGCGGGCGTCGATAAACAGCGTCTCGCCGGTACGGGCGCGGTAGCCATGCTCCTTGTCGGCGCCCTTGTTGCGGGCGAGAAACCAGAGGCAGGCTGGGATGGGCGTCGTGTAAAAGAGTTGGCCCGGCAAGGCGATAATGCAGTCCACCATGTCGGCCTCAATGATGGCTTTACGGATATCTCCTTCGCCGGAGGCGTTGCTGGTGAGCGATCCGTTCGCCAACACGAAACCGGCGGTGCCGCTCGGGGCGAGATGGTGGAGGAAATGCAGAATCCAGGCATAGTTGGCGTTGCCGCCGTCCACGTGAACGAACGAGCCGTCCTTGCGTTTACGTTCGCCGCCGGGCGGGAGGGAGAACCGGGCGTTGCCGGACGGCTGATCGAAGCGCCGCCAGCGGACATCGTTCTTCACTTTGGAATAGCCCCAGTCCTCCATGTTGAACGGGGGATTGGCCAAAATATAGTCGGCCTTGAGATCTTTGTGCTTGTCGGCCAGGAAGCTGTCGCCCCATTCGATCTTGCCGTCGATGCCCCGGATGGCCAGGTTCATCAGCGCCAGTCGCCAAGTGGTATTGTTGGACTCCTGGCCGAAGATAGAGATACCGCACTGGACGGCGGGCGAGACTTTGGGTTTCTTGCCGTTGCCGTTACCGGAGGCGTGGGATTGCACGAACTTGGCGGCCTGGACAAACATCCCGCCCGAGCCGCAACAAGGGTCGAAGACGCGACCTTCATAGGGTTCGAGCATCTCGACCAGCAGCTTGACCACACATTGGGGCGTGTAGAACCGCCCGCCCAGCTTGCCCTCGGCGGCGGCGAACTTGCCCAGGAAATATTCATAGACGCGGCCGAGAACATCCCGCTCCCGAGCTTGCCTATCACCCAGTCCAATCGTGGCGATCAGGCCGATGATTTCACCGAGGCGAGCCTTGTCGAGTGCCGGGCGGGCGTAATCCTTGGGAAGTACGCCCTTGAGAACCTTGTTGTCGCGCTCGACGGCGGTTAGCGCATCGTCAACCAGCATGCCGATCCCGGGTTGTTTGGCGTTCTTCTGAAGGTGAAACCAACGGGCTTCGGGCGGCACCCAGAATATGTTATCAGCCAGGTACTCGTCTTTGTCCTCGGGGTCGGCGTACTTGTCACCCCGCAAAGTGGTAAATTTCTCCATGAAAGCATCGGAGATGTATTTCAGGAAGATCAGGCCCAGGACGACATGCTTGTACTCGGCGGCGTCCATGTTGCCACGCAATTTGTCGGCGGCGGCCCATAGCTTGTCCTCGAATCCCAGGTTGGCTCCGTTGGAACCGTTTGGCTTCCCTATTGCGTTTTTTGTCAAAGCTGTCGTCATTTCTCCGCCGCCTCCCAGCGCCTGCTTCTGGCTGGACCGACGTGAAGTAGACCTCCCGTTTGTTTTATTGGATTTCCTGATCGCCATATCTTTACCCAGTCGACATAATAGCAAGATATTCAAAAAAAAATATAACAATTTCGAAACTCATAATCCTGTAGTTTACCACCCTTTTCCCCGTCCGACAATGAAAAGGGATGGCGACAATCCGTCCCATCTTGCCATCATCAGTCAGGCCCTAGTGTTCCGTAAAGTCTCAATCTTTGATTGAGGCTTTACGGGGAGCGCCCCCGGTTCATCCGGTTTCCGCCTACGGGGAAGTGAATTCCCCTTCGGCATCAGAGGTCAATCCCGGAACAAACGGATTTCAGAATTTGTAAGGATTTAGACTGTACAGACCACTAGGATCGCCCCGCCATGCCCGGAAAATTTTCCAATCACGGCTCTCCGAGCGGCGCTTCCCGGCTTTACAGCAGAACTGGAGCGGATGTTCGTCGGCCGGAAAGAACGCCCTCATTCCCCCCCCCTATCCCCGCGCCGCGTCCTTCCCTGCCCGCCGGATGGCCGCCAGCATGACCAGGCAGGACAGGGTGGTGACGGCCATGCCGCCGTCCAGGCTCCAGTGCGAGCCGGCCATTCCGATCAGAAGGGGGCCGGTCATGCCGCCGACGCCGATGAAGGCGAACATGGCGCCGAGCGCGGCGTCCCGGCCGGAGGCCAGGCGCGACGACATGTGGGCGGCGGCGGTGGGGAGGATGACCGACAGGAACAGCCCGCTCGCGGGGAGGGCGTAGACGCACCAGTCCGGCCCGAACTGGCCCAGCAACAGCGAGAGCAGGCAGGCACCGCCGCCAAGGGCGAGGCAGCGCAGGTGCCCGACGCGATCCACCACCAGGCTTCCCAGCAGCCGCCCGCCCATGATGCCGGCGTAGAAGATAGAGAGCCATGCCTGGCTGTCGTCGTGCGAATGCCCGCGGACTTTCTGGAAATACTCGACCAGCCAGGTTCCCAGGCCCACCTCGGTCACGATGTAGGCGAAGACGATGAGATAGTACCAGAACATCCGGCCGGAGAGCGCCAGCCGGGCAAGTTCTCGCAAGTTCAGGCGGGAAGGGGGAACGGAACCGGGAGCGGATTCGCCGGCCGGGTATCGCGCCCAGGCGAGATAGGCGAGGGTGAAGCCGGCGGCGAGGGCGGCATACTGGAAGGCGTTCCGCCAGGAGCCGTTCCCGGCCATGACCAGCCGGGCGTAAAGGGGCGTCAGCATCGAACACAAGCCGAAGACGGCGTAGAGAAGGTTGAGCCAGCGGCCGGTGTCCCTGGAGCGGAGGTCGATCAGGATGACATTGCAGGCGAGCAGCGACGCGCCGCCGCCCATGCCGTTGAGGAACGAGGAGGCGAGATAGGCGGCGGGCCGGTCCGCGATGGCGAGGCCGATGGAACCCGCAACGAGGAAGACGGCGGAGAGCATGGCCGGGGCTTTTTTGCCGAACCTCTCCGAAACGGCGCCGATGGCGAGGTTGGCCGCCATATAGCCGAGGTAGAAGGCGGAAACGATGAGGCCACCCAGGGAGTAGGAGTACCGGGTTTCGGCCAGGAGGGATGACAGGGTGACGCCCTTCAGGGTGTCGATCACGCTTGCCACCGCGTAGAGGGCGAAGCAGCCGAGCATGATGGCGAGGCCCCGGCGGCGGGAAGATTCGGGAATGGGCATGGGGAGCGCTTTCCACACAGGTGTCCGTACAAGAAGCGCTTACGGACAGGTCTGGAGCATTAACCCTGAGCATACACGGCGGTTCGGTAAAGAGTCCGGCCTTCCGGGAGTCGTCCCGACAAGGGATAGTGTATGGATTTCCCGCCTGTATTGCCAATTTTTATCGGATAGCGCCCGGCCGACAGGATTGAACCTGCTTCCCGGCGAAAATACCGCTCATTGCCGCGTTATATTATCTTGGTAGGCCAATAGCCGTCAGCATATCGATTTTTCGCGGTCAACCCCATTATTTCGAGGAGGGAAACCCATGTACACGCTTGCGTCGCCAGGTACCGGCGGTTCAGGCCGCCCCGTCGCCCCGGCCGAGCCGTCCGGCCGGAAATTCCGGACGGGACTGTCCCGTCCCCGCGCCATCTGGCGGGAG